>CAYFXF010000001.1:0-2589 GCA_964347085.1 uncultured Gemmatimonadota bacterium
AGGCCGACAAGCGGGTGGCGCAGGCGCGCGCCGAGCAGCGACGCGCCATGGCCGTAGCGGCGGAGCAGGAGAAGAAGGCTCTGGTCGTGGAGATGCGGGCGCGGGTGATCGAGGCCGAGGCTCAGGTCCCGCTCGCCATGGCGGAGGCGTTCCGGTCCGGCAACCTGGGGATCATGGACTACGCCCGTTATCGCAACATCGTGAGCGATACGACGATGCGCGAGTCGATCGCGCGCGACAGCCGGGAATCGGAGCCGGGCGGCGGGCCGCCGACTACATAGCCGGGTACGGGGCGCGCTTCATGGACTCGTTCATCGTCATCATCATCTTCTTCCTCGTCCTGAGCTTGCTTGAGCGGGTGCTCAAGTCGGGCAAGAAGGGCAAACGGCTGCCTCCGTCGGAGCAAGGAGACGAGGAAGCCGCTGAAGCCGCCCCCGGCACGCCGCAGAGCCTCGAGGAGTTAATCGCCGAGCAGCTCGGGATCAACCTGGAGCGCCGCCCTCGGGTGCAGGCGCCCGAGCCGGCGGCTCCCGGCGCGTCACTGGAGACGTCCCCGACCCCCCCGGCCTCCCCGGCCCCCGCGGACCGCCTCGTCGTCCACCCGCGGGAAGGCCGACGACCGGGCCGTGGGATGAGCTCGGCCGAGCGGGGTGCGACCGCGGCGCGCCGACGTCGGGGCCAGGTCGCCCGCCGGGGCCGGCCGCGCGAGCCCGAGCCCGAGCTTTCGCTCGAGGAGCGAGGGATGCTGGAGCGCGGTGAGGCGGTGTCGCTGGAGACGCCGCGCCGGCCGGAGGACCATGAGCGCTACCAGGAGCGCTATGGGGTGCCCCAGCCCGTCGCCACCCACGAAGAGTTTCACGACCGCTACGTCGGGCCGGCGGGCGCCGTGAGGCGCGCGCGACGTGGCCCTCGCTTCCCCGACCGTCCAAATTGGAGTCCGACCCAGCGGGCGATCGTCTGGGCGGAGGTGTTGGGCCGGCCCCGCGGTCTCAGCGAATAAAGAGAAAGCCTGAACGATCGGAGGTGCCGAGGTGAGTCGTTCACTCGCGCTACTGGCTACGGGTCTGCTCTTCGCCTCCCCGCTTGCCGCCCGGGCCGTCCCCCAGGATGAAGCCGAAGCGGAGACGGTGCTGCAGGCTCCCCAGCGCGGCCCGGACGAAGGGGAGGGGCCCTTCGAGAAGCTGATTCTGCGGGGCGCGACCGTGGTCGACGGGACGGGGGCGCCGCCGCGTGGACCTATCGACATCGTCGTTGAGCGAAATCGGATCGTCGAGTTGAAGAGCGTCGGGACCCCGGGTCTGCCGATCGACGAAGATGAGCGGCCGGAGGGCGCGACCCGCGAGCTCGACGCGACCGGCATGTACGTGCTGCCTGGCTTCGTCGACACGCACGCGCACACCGGGGGCCAGCCCCAGGGCACGCCCGCCGAGTACGTCTACAAGCTCTGGATGGCGCACGGGGTGACCACGGTCCGGGATCCCGGATCCGGCAACGGCGTGGACTGGACGCTGGAGGCGCGGGCGCGCAGCGCGCGGAACGAGATCGTGGCGCCCCGCATCTTAGTCTACGTTCGGCCGGGCCGCGGCTGGGAGAAGGGACCGGTGAACACGCCGCAGGCGGCGCGCGACTGGGTGCGCTGGGCGGCGAAGCGGGGCGTGGACGGCCTCAAACTGGGGTCGCACGACCCGGAGATCATGGCGGCGCTGATCGACGAGGCAAAGCGGCAGGGCCTCGGCACGCAGGCGCACCTCGGTCAGATGGGCGTGGCGCGCATGGACGCGCTCGATGCCGCGCGCCTGGGCCTCGGTTCACTGGAGCACTGGTACGGGTTGCCCGAAGCGCTGTTCGTCGACCGCACGGTTCAGGACTTCCGCTACGACTATAACTACAACGACGAGTACCACCGGTTCGCTGAGGCGGGTCGGCTCTGGAAGCAGGCGGCGGCGCGCGGGAGTGATAAGTGGAACGAGGCGCTCGACCAGTTCCTCGAGCTGGGGTTCGTGTTCTCGCCGACGCTGACCATCTACGAAGCGAACCGCGACGTGATGCGGTCACGGGACGCGAACTGGCACGACACCTACACGCTGCCTTCGCTGTGGCGCTTCTACCAGCCGAGTCGTGAGAGCCACGGCTCCTACTCGTTTCGCTGGACGACGCGGGATGAGATCGAGTGGAAGCGCAACTTCAAGATCTGGATGAGCTTCCTCAACGACTACAAGAACCGGGGCGGCCGGGTCGTGACCGGCTCGGACTCCGGGTTCATCTACAAGCTTTACGGGTTCGACTATGTGCGGGAGCTCGAGCTTCTACAGGAAGCCGGCTTCCACCCGCTCGAGGTCATCCGCTCGGCGACGCTGTACGGCGCGGAGACATTGCATGAGCCGAAGGGGAAGCCGATCGAGTTCGGCGTCATCCGGCCGGGTCTCTTGGCCGATCTGGTCGTCGTGGAGGGGAGCCCGATCGAGGACCTCAAGCTGCTCTATGGTACGGGTACGGTGCGGCTGGACGACGAAACCGTAGTCCTCCAGTTTGGCGAGATCGTTGCGGATCGTCGCGCTCGAGACGGTCACGCCGCTGCGCTCGAGGATG
>CAYFXF010000001.1:2599-33154 GCA_964347085.1 uncultured Gemmatimonadota bacterium
TGGCCGATGTGGCCCGCTTAGTCGAGGAGGCGAAGGCGAAGGAGACGCTGGCCGCCGGTGCTGGCGTACCCGAGTAGGACCGGGCCCCGGCGTGTGCCGGGGCCCAATGAGTTGCAGAATATGTGTGGCGGCTGACCCGGCACCGGGAGTAGGCAGCCGAGCCGGATGGAGGGACGTTTCCTACCTGCCGCCCAAAGCAGGCGCCACCACACACTTGCCCAGTTCCGCAGCCGCTTTGTTAGACGCTGCGCCCGCCCTAACGGTTGGCCGGCGGCAGCCGGCGTCCAGCCGGTCAGGCCGCTCGCTCAAGCCATGGCGGAGGTTGTCCTATGTAATAACCCGACACGGGAGAGCCAGGTTCCACGCCCGCCGGGGCTTGGCTTGGCTGGGCGGCGGGGGCGCGGGGGCAGCGGGCCCGCAGGCTCCGCCGGGCCTCAGGGCTCGGCCGGGGACCCCTCCACCTCGACCGGCAACAGCCAGCGGCTGTAGAGCAGGGCGGCCAGGCTGCCCCCCAGAAAGGGTCCGGCCCATGTCGAGGGTGGCTGTGACCATGACCGACAGCACCAGGCCGTGTGCGAGTGCGATGCCGAGCAGGCCACGCCGCCGGTGTACGCGTCCATGATCACGGCGCCGGCACCGACGAAGACCAGCGCGAAGGTTCCCACCAGCTCGGCCAGGTAGGCTCGCCAAAGGCTCATCGACCCATCACCCTGTGCGCGATTCCAGGTCGTCGATCCGCGCGCGCACCGCGGGCGGGATCGGCGCGATCTCACGCTTGGTATAGTCGTAGGAGACTATGATTGCCGTGCCCTCCGCCGCCACCGTGTTGTGCGCTTCGGACACCAACTCGTAGGCCATCGTGAAGCGATCGCTGCTCACCTCCACGGCGCGCGCACCGACCACTGCCGTGTCAGGGTAGAAGAGCGGCCGCCGGAACCGGCAGCTGGTGGAGTGCAGGATCGCGCCGATCTTGTCGCGATCGTATGAGTCGGTGAAACCGCAGCGCTCCAGGTAGCGGATCCGCGCCGACTCGAAGTAGCGGAAGAAGGCCGTATTGTTGACGTGACCGTACGCGTCCATCTCACCCCACTGCACAGGGATGCGTACGGTGGCAGAGTAACCGTCCAGGGTTTCCTCGCTCAATCTGCCAGCGCCCTCGAGTCTGGAGCGGTCAGGCTAGATCCAGTGGAGAGAATGGGCAGGGCCGAGCGGTCCGCGGGGGTGCCAGCGAGCGCGTCAGTACGGCGCACCTACTTCTTCCGCTTGCGGCGCTTGTGCAGCTCTTTGCGCTTCTTGCGGCCGATCTTCCTTCGGCCTGATTTCTTCAGCTTCGGTCTCTTGCGACCCATCTGCCCTCAGCCAGGGGTTGGACTCGGAACGAACAAGAGGTTGCGGGCTGCGAATATACACCCATCGGATCGGGCGGCAACGTCACGGGGTTCCCTCGCCTTCGTCCCACAGCTCGCCGTACAGTCCGCGGCTGCACTCGGGACAGAAGCCGTGGCTGAAGTCGGCGTCGGTATGCGTCCGTAGGTAGCTTTCGACGCTGTGCCAGTAGCCGGAATCGTCCCGTACCTTCTTGCAGCCGGCGCAGATCGGGATCAGGCCGCGCAGGCTCTTGATCTCGCCGAGCGCCGCCTGCAGCTGGGCGATGAGCTCCCGCTGCCGCTCGTCCGCCGCCTTGCGTGCCGTGAGGTCGACGAGGCCGATCAGTACCAGGACGCCCCTTTCGGTATGTATCGGGTTGAGACCGACCTCGACCGGTAACTCGCTGCCGTCGCGCCGGCGCGCGGTCAGATCGCGCTCCGTGCCCATTCGGCGCGCCCGGGGCCCGGCCATAAAGTCGTGGCGATGCGCTCGATGCTGGGCCCGCAACGCGGTCGGCAGCAGGAGCTCGACGGGCTGTCCGAGCAGCTCGCGGCGCGAGAAGCCGAGCAGGCGCTCGCTCTCGCTGTTGACCAGCACGATCCGGCCCTCGGCATCGGCGATCAGCATCGCGACGGGCGAGGCGTCGATCGCCAGGCGGAGCAGGTCAGGTGAGAGATTGAAGCGGCCTTCGCGCTCTTGCCCCATCGGTACCCCCAGGAATCGCTGCCCTCAGCGCACGCTTGCGGGCAGCCAGCCCGCTCCCAGCCGGCCGGCCGCCGCCGTAAGCTCTCAGGAGCGAGCGACCAGAACAACCCAGGGGCGTCGACAGGCGGCTCGCTTGATCGGTGCCGGGCGCGGGCGGCATCTTCAGCGGGCAGGCTCGAGCTCGATGAAGACAAAGCGCGAACCGATGGCCAGGTTATTGAAGCGTGGGGGGGTGGCCCGGCTCGGCGGCCGGATGACGCTGGCGCCGATCCTGGCGCTCAGCATCCTCGCGGGCGCCTGCGGCCGCGCGGCGGTACAGGTCCCGTCGCCCGCGCCGGAGTGCACCCTGCTGCCTCCACCGCTCCAGGCGCCTTCCACGATCAGCCTCGCTTTGCTGGAACCCGTAGACCGTCAGCACGCTCCCGCTCCGATGAACGCGAGCGAGCGGTGGCTGTTCGCGCACCTGTACGCGACGCTCATCGCGGTCGACTGCCTTGGACGAGTCTCCCCGCGATTGGCCGAGTCCTGGCGGGCCCGTGCCGGGGGTCGGCGCTGGGAGTTTCGCCTGCACGAGCCAGCGCGCTTCTGGGATGGGACACCGCTAACCGCGCTGGCCATCGCGACGGCCTGGATGAATGGGCCGGGTCGGCAAACGGCCGAGGCCGCTGGAATCGACTCCCTGACCATCAAGGACGAACGGACCCTGGTCGTTCACCTCGACCGGCGACACCCGAATGTACCGCGCGCTCTGGCAGACCTTGGCCTCGCGGTCGCGCTGAGCGCGGACGACTCGGCCTGGCCCTTAGGGACGGGCCCGTATCGCCCGGAGTCGCTGCTGACGAGTGACCGGTTTGTCCAGGCGGTCGCGCTGCGGGCGCCGCCGGCCAGCGGCGAGCCGCGGCTCGTCTTCCGGAGCCTCGCGGGCGCCGACCCGCGCGACCTGTTGGAGGCGGAGCTCGACGCGCTCGTCACTGCCGAGCCGGCACTCGTCGAGTACGCGGCGTTGCGGCCGGAGCTCGTCTCTATCCCGCTGCCTTGGGACCGGACCTATGTGCTCCTCTCCACAACGCGGGTTCGGCGGCTGCGAGGCGCGGAGGGCGCGGCCCGCGATCGGCGCGCTCCCCTGCCGCAAGAGTTGCGGGCCGGCCTGGCGCGCGACGCCGTGCGGAGTGAAGCGCGCGGCCACCGACCGCCGTCCTGGTGGCATGAGCTGGAAGGTTGTGGCCGGGTCGGCGGGCTCCCGGCCATACCAGCCGGCGCCTACCGGGGGTCGGGCCCGCGGCGACTGGCCTACCGCCGCGGCGACCCGGCCGCACGCGACCTGGCCGAGCGACTCGTCGCCCTGGCCACGGGCGGTGGCGCGGCAGCCGCTGCCCTCGCCGCCGCCGTCCCGGAGCTGCCCAGCGACAGGCTGGGGCTCGTCGCTGTGGGCCTCGAGTTGGAGGAGCTCGAGGAGCGGATGCGCCTGGGCGAGGATTTCGCGTACGTGACGGACCTGCCGCGCCGGGCGCTCGATCCATGTCACGAGCGGCGCCGCTTGGCGAGTGGGGCCGAATGGCTCGCGTTGGAGGACGTGCCGCTCGCGGCGACCCTGATCCCGCTGGTGGACACCCGCCGCCGCTTGATCGCGCGCCGTGGGCGCGCTGCGGGCTATCTCGACTGGGAGGGCACGGTGCGCATCTGGGCGCCGGCGCCGCTGGACGTCGGGCGATGAGCTTCCGAGCGCGGCTGCTCCTCGCCTTCCTCGCCGTCGTCGTCGTGCCGGCCCTCCTCTTCGTCCTGGCCGTGCGCAAAGAGATGGCGGACCGCCTGACGGCAAGTTACGAGCGGCGGGTCGCGTCGTTGGTGGCGGTGCTTGGGGAAGACCTCGAGCAGGAGAACCGAGAGATCGCGGTGGCGCTGGCCGCTCTGCGGCAGACCTTGGCGGACGACAATCGCTTCCGCCGAGCCGCCGTCGATGGTCTGTCGTCGGAGCGACGCTATCTGCTCGATTACGCCGGGACTGCCATGCGGCTGACCGGGCTGGCCATGCTACAGATCCAGGACGAGTCGGGGCGCATCCTGAGCTCCGGGCACTTCCGCAACGAGTACGATCGGCTAGAGCCGCAGTTGCCCGAGCTCTTGAGCGCGCTCCCGGGCGGCCTCGGGGTCGTGCAAGCGCGCACGGCGGAGGGGCCGTTCCTGGCGCTGGCGCGAGTCGATACGGTGCGGTTGGGCGTGCGGCGCCTGGCGCTGGTGGGCGGCGTGTCAGCGGAGCGCCGCTTGCTCGCGCGCCTGGCACGCGAGGGCGAGTTCACCGTCTCACTGGTCCACCCGGGCGGCGTTCTGAGCTCGGAGGGCACATCGAGGAGCGCGGACGCCGCGGCCCCGGACCCGCGAACGTTGGTTGGTGAGCTGAGCGTCCCCTACATCGATGCCGAGCGCGGGGAGGTGCTCGCGGCGGAGTTCCGGGTCAGCCATCCGCTGACCGAGCTCCGGGCGCTCCGCCGCAGCATCGACCTCTGGTTCCTGGCCACGCTGGCCGCGACGGCGCTGATCGCGCTCCTCTTGGCGAGCTGGCTCGCGTCGCGCATGAGCCGGCCGCTGGTCGAGCTCGCCCGTAAGACCTCGCGGATCGACCTCGATCGGCTGGACGTCGACTTCGCGAGCCGCCGGCGCGACGAGTTGGGCGACCTGTCGCGCCTGCTCGGCGCGATGACCGATCGGCTGCGGCTGAGCGCCGGCCGCATTAAGGAGGCAGAGCGTCGTGTCACGCTGGGCGAGCTGGCGCGCCAGGTGAACCACGACATCAAGAACGGTCTGATTCCGATCCGTAATACCTTCCGTCACCTGTTCCAGGTGGCGCGCGACGATCCAGCCCGGCTGCCGGAACGGTTCGAGGAGCGACGTGGCACGGTCGACTCGAGCATCGCCTATCTGGAAGAGCTCGCCTCGAACTACGCGCGCCTTACCCCGCGGCTCGACCGTACGCCCTGCGACGTGAACGCCGTGGCGCGCCAGGTGGTCCTCGACGCGCGGTTCACCGGTCGAGCGCACCTCAGGCTCGAGTTGAGCGCGAGGGACGCGATCGTGTTGAGCGACGCCGTGGTGCTGCGCCGCATACTCGAGAACCTGGTGGAGAACGCGCTCGACAGCCTGGAATCGGCCGAGGGGACGGTTAGCCTCTCGACCGAGCTGCTGGGCCCCGAAGCCGGACGTCCGACCGTCCGCGTCACGGTGAGCGACACCGGGGTCGGGATGAGCGAGGAGGCGCGACGCCACGCCTTCGACGATTTCTACACGACCAAAGCGGGTGGCACCGGCCTGGGCCTCTCAATCGTCAGGCGTCTGGTCATGGATCTGGACGGGTCGGTCCGCGTGCAGAGCGAGCTGGGGCAGGGGAGCCGCTTTGTGGTCGAGCTGCCCGCTCACACCACCCAGGCGGGAGGAGGGCAATCGTGACCCTGGTACTGGTCGTCGATGACGTCCCCGCCATGGCGGAGGGCTATGCCTACGATCTCAAGCGCGTGGGCGGCTACGAGACGCTCGTCGCGGGCGGCGGTCGCGAGGCCCTCGAGCTCTTGGCGAGCGAGACGATCGACTGCGTGATTCTGGATCTCGAGATGCCCGAGATCGATGGGTTCGATGTGCTGCGCAAGCTGGGCGAGCGCGGCGTCCGCACACCCGTGATCGTCTACACGGGGACCGGCAACTACGATCGCTGCGTGCAGGCGATCCGATTGGGTGCCTACAACTTCATCGACAAGGCGGAGTCGATCGAGCGCCTCGTGCAGGAGGTGGAGAACGCGTTGGAGCGGGTCCGGCTCGAGGCCGAGGTCGAGGCATTGAGGCGCGACCTGGACACGGAGACACCGCTCATCGGCTCCAGCCCGGCGATCCGCAGGCTGCAGGACGCCATCGCTCGGGTCGCGCCGATCCCCAGCCCGGTGCTCGTCGTCGGCGAGAGCGGCTCGGGCAAGGAGCTGGTGGCGCGCGAGCTCCACCGCCTCGGCCGCGACCCGAAGAAGCCGTTCGTCGCCATCAACAGCGCGGCGTTACCCGAGAGCCTGATCGAGAGTGAGCTGTTTGGGCACGAGCGGGGCGCCTTCACCGGCGCGGCCCGCACCCGCAAAGGCGCTTTCGAAGTCGCCGCCGGCGGTACCCTGTTCCTCGACGAGATCGGCGAGCTGCCGGCCGCCGCGCAGGCCAAGCTGCTGCGTGTGCTCGAGGAGCGGCAGGTAACCCGGCTCGGCGGCGAGCGTGCGATCGCAGTCGACGCGCGGGTCGTGGCGGCCACCAACCGTGACCTCGAGGCCGAGATCGCTGCGGGCCGCTTCCGCGAGGACCTCTACTATCGTCTCAACGTCCACGTGCTCCGCGTGCCGCCGCTCCGTGAGCGGATCTCCGACCTCCCCGAGCTGGTCCAGCACTTCCTCACCACAACCTGCGCGCGTTTCGGCCTGCGGCCGAAGCGACTGGAACCCGCCGCCTTGCAGGACCTCATGAGCTATGACTGGGCGCGCAACAACGTCCGCGAGCTGAGGAACTCGATCGAGCGCATGATCATCGCCAGCGACGGCGAATCGATCGGCCCGGAACGCGTGCCGGCCGACCTACGAGTTGTGACGCGCGTCCCGCCGACGCCGGGCGAAGAGTCGCGAAATTTCCAGGAACTGAAGGCCGAGGCGGAGCGCCAGATCCTGGTGGCCGCACTGGAGCGGAACGACTGGCACATCACCCGGACCGCCGAGGAGCTGGGGCTGGCTGATCACGCCAGCCTGCTCAAGATCATGCGGCGACACAACCTCAAGCGTCCCGGCTAGCGGTGTCCCGTCGGACACAGCGGGCCGCCCCAACCCGTGTCCGTTCGGACACGAACCGCCGGACCCGGCTCTCGATCGAGGTTGAGGCGAACCTCGTAACTACCTTCCTCGCAATCTATTAACCGAGGCGTAACCCGAGGGCCCGGGGACTGGCCCTCCGCCTGCCCCCTCCGTTCCCGCGGACGAGAGCTGTGAACCGCGCCAAGCGGCGCAGAACGGAGAGGGGGAACTCATGTTGAAAGAGCTGAAGTTCCGCGGCGAAGTGATCTGGAGCACGGCCATGGCCCTCGTGTTCGGCCTGGGGCTCGCGCTGGTCGGTTGCGGCGACGACGGCGGTAAGGTCGCGTCCACGGACATCCCGGTCCAGACACATGAGACGGTCGAGCGGGTCGCGCTGCCCGCGCCGCCGCCCGAGATGACTTACGAGACGGTTCCGGGCGAGGCGGTTGAGGCCTCGGTGGTCAGCGAGCCCGAGGGGCCGCGCGAGGTGACGTACGCTGAGGCCGAGGCGGCCTTCCTTGACAAGCGGTACGAAGAGGCGGTCGAGCTCTTCACGCGCTATGTCGAGCGCCGGCCGCAGAACCCGTGGGGTCACTACATGCTCGGCCTCTCGGGTTGGAAGGCGGGTGAGCCCGGCGTCGCCGAGGCGGCGTTCGAGCGTGCGCTCGAGCTCGATCCGGCGCACGTGAAGAGCTGGCTCAACTGGGGCCGCGTGCTGCTCGACGCGAAAAAGCCCGAAGAGGCGCTGGCCAAGATCGAGGAAGCCCTGATCCTCGATCCAGCCTCGAATGCCGGCCTGCGCCTGCAGGGGCGCGCCCACCATCAGCTGGGCCGGCCTGAGGACGCGATCGAGTCCTATCGCCAGGCGCTTCGGGTGGACGATCGAGATGCCTGGTCGATGAACAACCTGGGGCTCATCTTGATCGAGCAGGAGCGGTTCGACGAGGCGCTCACGCCGCTCGCCCGAGCCGTCGAGCTGCGGGACGACGTGGCGGTCTTCCAGAATAACCTCGGTATGGCGCTCGAGCGGACCGGGCACTTCCGGGCGGCGGAGGCGGCCTACGCCCAGGCGCTGGCGATCTCGGAGGCCTACGAGCGGGCCGAAGTCAACCGGGCGCGGGTCGAGGGGCTGGAAGAGAGGCCCGATCTCGAGCCGCTCGACCTGGCGGAGCTGGCCCGAAGCTTCGTGGACGAGATCCAGAGCTGGCGTGAGGCGGTGGTGGGGATCTCGGAGCCGGAGGCGGCGGTGGAACCGATCGCGGTGGTTGAGGCCGATACGATCCCGGGGCCGGAACGCCGCTGAGGCGACAGCCGGTCAGGCTTTGCGCGGGCCCGCGGCCGCACCCAGCGGTCCGCAGGCCCGTTTTGTGGAGGCCGGCGGGCCGGCGGCCCTGCCCGACGGGGGCGCCAGGGCGGGATGTGACTTCCGGGGGGCGCGGCTCGTCTATAGCGTGAAGACGCGAACCCTTTATCCCCACAGACGCACGGAGACGAAGAGCTTGCAGCTGACCTCTCGAGGATGCTTTCGGCGGCGGCCCCACCTCGCCAGCTGGCACCGCCTGGGGGACTTGGCAGGCCGCCCGCCTGCCCGCCACGGCTTTTCGATCACCGAGCTTCTGATCTCGGTCGTGGTCGTTTCGGTCGGGGTGCTGGGCTTCGCCTCCGCGGTCAGCGTCACCTCGCTCGAGATGTGGTTTGGGAACCGTGACACGGAGGTGGCGCTCCTGGTGACGGACCAGCTCGAGCGCCTCAAGGCGACCCCCCCCGGCGAGTTGGCCGCGGGCCAGCGGATCGAGGGCGACTATCGGCTAGACTGGGAGGTCGAGGGGACCGAGCCGAGGCGCGTTCGGCTGGTCGCCCGCTACCCGGGCCGCGACGGCCTCGGGCGGGCCGATACGCTTGTGACCTTCATCTCGCGTTAGGCGCAGAGCACCCCGCCGGAAAAAAATCTCCACCGCACCGCAAAGATCAGGCCAAGGCCTGAGAGACGAGACGCCGTGCGACTCCAGCCGCGAGCGAGCGAGAAGCAGGGGGCTGAATCGGTCATAATGACCGAGACCAGGCCGGCGATTTGCCAGATAAAGACGGCTTGCGCCCCCTCGACGGCGTCGAGGTTTGCGGTCTAAGCCAATGCCCTGTATCGAGTTGTGTGCCTGGGCTGCCCGCGGCACACCGTTTGCCAACTGAAGGAACCGTCGACTCCCGCGACGGAGCCCGCCCGACGACCCGCCGATCCGTAGCCGAGAGCGTCAGCTGACGCCCCCCGTCGAAGCGAGAGAAGAATGATGCACCCAGCAGCCAGACAGACTGCGGCCCAGCCTGAGGTCGGGACGGCTGCCTCGAAGCGACGATTTGAAGCGACGAGGATGTTTAGAAGTCATTGGACGAAGCCGGCTTTGCTGCTTATCGCGATAGGCGTCCTCAGCGCGCAGGCGTACGCGCCGGCGAAGGCTGACCAGCAGTTCGCCTACATCGCGAAGGTCCTGACCTTCGACCGGAACCTGAAGGTCAGAGCCGGTGACGGGATCGTGATCGGGATCCTTTACCAGGACGGCCACAAGCGGTCACGACTCGCGATGGAGCAGCTCGAGCGATCCATCGACCAGTCGCCCCTGCGGAGGATCCGCGGTCTACCATTCCGCTATGTGCCCATTCGCATGGTGAACGGGAAGGTCTCAGCTATCGAGCTCACGCGCCATAGCGTCGACGTGCTCTACGTGACGCCGCTGAGCGGCGTGGACATTCGAGGTGTTGCCGAGACTTGCCGCGAGTTCGGGGTGACCAGCTGGACGGGCGTTTCCTCCTACGTCGAGGCAGGCCTCGCCGTCGCCGTGGTCGAGTCCGGGGGGAAGCCCCAGGTCGTGGTTAACTTGCCGGCTGCGCGGGCGGAGGGAGCGAACTTCAGTTCGCAGCTCCTCAAACTGGCGCGTGTGGTGAGCTGACTCGAGCCGCAGATCGATGGCCGGTATCCCGCTATCCCGCAAGGCCAGACCGGCGACGGTCCGCACTAAGCTTGCCGCGGGCGCGACGCTTCTGATCGGCGCGATCGCCGTCTTCATCTATCTGTACTTCCCTTATAGCCTGGAGCACCAGGCCAAGCGCGCCATCGTCAACAAAGCGCAGAGCATCGCGGAGATCACGGCCTACGCCGTGAGCCCCGCGCTCTTCTTCGAGGACAAGGAGGCCGTGGGCGAGTCGTTCCGCGCCGCCATCCAGAACCGCGAATTGCTCTACCTGGTGGTGGTTGACCGGGAGGGTCACCCGGTGGCCGCGGTCAGCAACGACGAGGCGTACCGGCTCGACTTCAAGGGCATCAGCAACGAAGGGGAGACCTCGGACGACGGCATGGCCCTGAGGTCCGGGAGTCCGGTCGTGTATCAGGACGAGGAGATCGGGCATCTCTATCTCGGCGTCTCGCTCGAGGGGCTCAAGGCGGAGGTGGCCAACAGCCGTCGGGTCGTCGCGCTCGTCGCCGTCGCCGTGTTCCTACTCGGCATGGTCGGGATCTTCGGCATTAGCACGCTGGTCACCGGCCGCTTGAGCCAGATCGCCCGCACCTTTGAGGAGATCGCTCGGGGCGATTTCACACAGCGGGCGCACGTTGCCTCCCGGGACGAGGTCGGCGCCCTGGCCTTCTCCTTCAACAAGATGGCGGATCGTCTACAGCTCGCCTGGGAGAAGCTGCGCGAGCTCAATCGCACCCTCGAGTCCCGGGTGGTCGAGCGTACCCGCGACCTGCAGCAGGAGATCGCGGAGCACCAGCGCACCGAGGAGGCTCTGCGCTCGAGCGAGCAGCGCTTCCGGGCCATGTTTGAGTCGACCGTGGTCGGCATCGCGCTGGTCAACCCTCAGGGACGTCTGATCGGCGGGAACTCCGCCCTGCACCAGATGCTCGGCTACAGCCGCGATGAGCTGCAGAACCGAATGCTCTGGGATCTGGCACACCCGGAGGACAGTTGGCAGGACTGCAGCGGGTTCCGCGACCTGATCGAAGGGCGGCGCAGCCACTATCGCAGCGAGACGCGCTACTACCGCAAGGACGGCCGACTGGTCTGGGGCCAGCTGAGCTTCTCCCCGATCGCGAACGGCGGAGGCCAGCCCACGCTCTGCATCGGGATGATCCAGAACATCACGGACCGCAAGAAGCTCGAGGTCGAGCTCCATCGCGCCCAGCACAAGGCGCTGCAGCAGGAGCGGAACGAGCGGGAGCAGGCCGAGGCGACCGTGGTGAAACTGGCGGCGATCCCGCGCTTCAACCCGAACCCGGTCATCGAGATCGCCGGCGACGGGTCGGTCCGCTGCCTGAACGATGCGGCCACCGCCATCGCCGAGGGCCTGGGCTCGAACGGCGGCGCTGCGATCCTGCCGGACGACACCCTGGCCGTGGCCAGGTACTGCCTCCAGAGCGGCACGCAGAAGCTCGGCCTCGAGGTGAAGGCCGGTGAGCGGATCCTTGACTGGTCGTTCTACCCGGCGCCGAGCCACAACGTGGTCTACGGCTACGGATTCGACGTCACCGAGCGCATCAGTCTCGAGGCTCAGCTGCGCGAGGCGATGAAGATGGAAGCCGTAGGCCAGCTCGCCGGCGGAGTGGCGCACGACTTCAATAACGTGCTTCAGACCATCACCGGGCTCAGCCAGTTGATACTCTCCGACTTGTCCGAGGAGGACCCGCTGCGCGAGGACGTCGGCGACATCAAGAAGGCAGCGGAGCACGCGGCATCACTGACGCGCCAGCTGCTGGCCTTCAGCCGCCGGCAGGTGTTGCAGCCGTCGATCCTCGATCTGAACGCGATCGTCGGCAACCTGCAAAAGATGCTGCGGCGATTGATCGGCGAGGACATCGAGCTGATCGTCGACTTGGCGAAGGAGCTGGGGTGCGTGACGGCTGACTCCGGGCAGATCGAGCAGGTGATCATCAACCTGGCGGTGAACGCCCGGGACGCCATGCCACGCGGTGGGCAGCTCACCTTGCAGACGCGCGACACCGAAGTGGTCGAGTCGCCGATGCGGCCGGACGCTCCGCCGCCGGGCCGCTACGTGGTACTCACGGTCCGCGACACGGGCTGCGGCATGGACGAGTCGACCCGGGTGCGGATTTTCGAGCCCTTCTTCACCACCAAGTCGAAGGGCAAAGGCACCGGCCTCGGCCTGGCCACCGTCTACGGAATCATCAGGCAGAGCGGCGGTCATGTAGTCGTCGACAGCGAGCCGGGCTCAGGAACTACCTTCGAGGTCTACCTTCCGCGAGCTGCGCCAGAAGCGGAAGCCAAGGAGAAAAAAGCTCGCGTCGATGGGCTGCCCGGGGGCTCCGAGACGATCCTGGTGGTCGAGGATGAGGATCCGGTGCGCGGCCTGGTGACGCGGATCCTGAAGAGGAACGGCTACACCGTGCTCGAGGCGCGCCACGGCGGCGAGGCCCTGCTGGTCTGCGAGCGGCAGGCGGGGCCGATCCACCTGATGATCACCGACGTGATCATGCCGCATATGAACGGCGGCGAGCTGGCCGAACGGCTGGCGCCGCTGCGCCCGGAGATGAAGGTCCTCTTTATGTCCGGTTACACCGACGACGCGATGGTGCGCCACGGCGTGACCGTCTCCGGCATGCCGTTCCTGCAGAAACCCTTCGACCCGGAGACTCTGGCGTTCGCCGTTCGCCAGGTGCTCGACGGTCGCAAGCGGCGGAGCCCACTGTCGGCGGACTAGCGCGCGCCGGCCGCTCTCACCTCAAACCGTCGCCCGGCGGATCTTCCGCTTCAGTCGCTTGATCTTGTGGCGGATCGCCTGGACCTCTTTGCGGTCGCGCGCTTCGAGGGCGACGTCTCGTCTCAGCTTCAGATCGCGGATCTGGGCTTTGAGCCGCGCTTTGTCGAGCCCGACGACCTCGTGCTGCTCGTGCGCCTCGATCCCGAGCGCCGTGCAGAGGGCAGGAAGGAGCTCGTGCTTATGCATCGTCCTGAAGCCGTGCAACGCGTCGTGCTCGATCGGCTCCGCGATCTCGCGGAGCTGCGCGACCGTTTTCTTGTGGAGTTCGTCGTACGTGTAAGTCATCGTAGTTCTCCCGACCCGGCACCGCCGCACGAACGCGGCGCCGGACGCTCAGGGCCTCTGGCCTCAGTTTGGCGCGATCATTATCCGGCGGGCGCGGGGGGCAAGTCAATGGGCGGGCTCGGGCTGCCCGACCGTCGCGCAGCTTCGATACCTCGGACGTGGGCGTCCAACACCCCAGACCTCAGGATCGGCGGAGCCGCTCCCGAGAGGTCAGGTGCGGCGCGGCTTTGACCCACCTCCGCCGACGCCATCCGCCTGGCACGCTTCTTTCCTCACTCGGGGCTCGATCGCCCGCCCGCTGCGCCCGCCTCACGGCCCCCTTTGATCATGCAGGATCGATGACCGGCTTTTTCATCCGTCTCTGGAAAGACGAGCGCGGCGAGGTTGCGATCGAGTACGGTTTGCTGGTCGCGGTCGTCGCCCTCGGCCTTGTCGCGGTGCTCAGTCTCCTTTCCTCTGAAGTACAGGAGCTCTACAGCAGAATCATCGGCCGCCCCCTCAGGTGTGCGACCATGCCGCCCAAGTCGAACCCGAGCTTCTGTCGCTGAGCAGTCGGTGCAGCACGCCGCTTGGAAGCCAGAGGCTGACAGAGCGAGCGGTCCGGGTTAAGATTGGGCCGCGTGGGAGGTTGCGCGGCGGTCGATGGGCGCCCGGGTGGCGGAATTGGCAGACGCGTCGGACTCAAAATCCGATGGCCCTTGGGGCCTTGAGGGTTCGAGTCCCTCCCCGGGCACTACGCCGCCCTCCGGATCCCGGGGCTCGTCGGGGCGGCGACTCGCACGTTCTGGCCGGTCCCCGGCCGGGCTTCATAGCAAGGGGCTAATGAATCGGTTACACGGAGCGCGCCCCCCCGCGGGTGCCTGGCGCTGCTTGTGGCACTGACGGTGTTGGCCGCCGGCTGCGCGATCAGGTCAAGGGGAAACCGCGTACATCCCCCAAGTGTGGTGGGATGTTTGCAGCTTGCTCGCCCATAACGGCAAGCCGGACAAGCTCCAGTACGACGTGTACTCGCGCACCATGAGCTGGTGGTATCGGGCGCGCTACATCGGGGATTACGAGCTCAAGTTGGTGACCTTGGAGCTCGAAGATGGGGTGTGGATGACCACCTTCGTCGCCTGGTGATCGCGCGGCCACGCCCAACCTAACCCAACCCAACCCAACCCAACCCAACCTATTGCCCTCGGGTCGGCGACGCGTCCGGACGACCCGCCCCACCACTGCCGACAGCCGCAGCGCCGAGCCCCACCGTGAAACTTGGCGAATCGGGCGGCTCTGCGTAGCTTTGAAGTGGGACATGGTACACCTTGAGAGAGGCTCGGCGGCCGCCCGCGCTGGGACGGGTCAACAGTGGGCTGCATGATTGGATTGAGTCCTCGGCCTTCGCTTCTTGCCGCAAGGCACGCGACCGCGCTCGCTGCCCTGCTCGCGGCTACGCTCGCCGCCGTACCGTCCCTCGAGGCCCAGCAGGCCCAGCTCGCCGGCACGGTCGTGGACCGCCTGACGAAGCGCCCAGCGGTCGGTGCCGAGGTCGTGGTCCTGGGGACGGACAGGAAGGCGCTCACCGACGACGCGGGCTGGTTCGCCGTTCCCAAGCTGAAGCCCGGCCGCTACACGGTCGAGATTCGCTACCTTGGGCTCGCCTCGAGCCAGTTTCCGGTCCAGCTTTCGGATGGCACGACGCTTTTCGACTTCGAGATCGTCACGCCGCCCTTCGAGCTCGACGAGCTGATCGTCGAGGTCCGCCCTTCCAGGCACCAGAAGCTGGAGGACTTCGAGCGCCGACGTGAGCGCGTCGCCGGGTATTTCATCAGCCGCGAGACGATCGAGGACGAGGCGCCGGTCTTCATCAGCGACCTGCTGCGCCGGATACCGAACGTGAAGATCGAGTGGGACTGGGCGCAGAACGTGCGGGTCACCATGGGTCACGGTCTCTTCGCCTGTACCCCCGACCTGTACATCGATGGAAGCCTCTCGCATGCAGCGCGGCTCAACGACTACACCCCGACGCTGATCGAGGCGATCGAGGTCTACAACCGCCCCGTCGACCGTCCCCAGGAGTTTCGCGCCCACCGCTGCGGCGCCATCCTACTCTGGACGCGCGAGCAGAGCTAGCGCGAACACCCGTCATACGACTTCTCCTCGAGCTTCTCAGCGGGACGCAGATGCGGCCCCGCGCGCGCGGACGCACCGAGCGTTCCCTCGGCACGGCTTCATGGCGGCAGCGGGGACGCTGGAGCGCTCGACCTGCGGCAACGGGCGCAAGTGAGCGGCGGTGAGAACGGGCAGGGACGCCCTGCGCCTTCCAGAGCGCAAAGCGCGCCGGCGGGGGAGTGACGACAGGGCACCCCACCCGGACAGCCTGACAGGCAGGCGGCAGCTAGTCTGGGCAGGGTTCAAGGCCTGTGCCAGGCGCGCCCTAGCGGGTCGGCCCCGGCAGAGGTTTCGATTGTCGGGTTGGGCCTGGCCACGGACGCCGTCGAGGCGCAACAATCGCGTTGCAGACGTGCGTCGCGCACAGCGTTCACCACGCTGGCTGCCGGGGGCTTCCTCAAGTACGCCGGTGCGCCGATCGCCAGCGTCCCGGTGCTGGTGGTCGCGGGCGCGCTGGCCTCGTTGGGCGGCCTGAGCTTTCCCGGTCTGGTGGTGGCTGCCGCGCTGGGACCGTTCGTCCTGTTGGATGGGCTCGCCCTGCTGATCTGGTCAGGGTTCTACGGCGGCGTGGGCTGGCTGTTCAGCACCGAGGTCGAGCAGGTGCTCGAGTGGGCGGGTGGTTTCAAACTCCTGACCGTTGCCGTGGCAAGCGCGCTGATCGTTGCGGCCGGCATCCGGCGTTTCGCGAAGGTGCGCACGCATCGGGTGCACCACCAGGCGATGAAGGCTCTGCCGGCTAGATCGCCGACAGAGCCCGGGGCGGAGGCGGCTGGCCGGGTCGCGTGAGCCGGCGCCCGCCGCCAGCCGGGCCGGGGGCGGGGTGCCGGCGTTGAGCGCCGAGACTACCGCTCGACCAGGAAGGTCACCTTGGCGTTCAGCCGGTACCTCTCGATCTTACCCTTTTTCACCGTGGCCGAGAGATTGTCGACCCACAGCGACTGAATGTTCGCGACCGTCTCGGCCGCTTGCGAGACCGCGGTCTGTGCGGCGTCGTCCCAGCTCTTGTTCGACTCGGCGATGACCTCGATGACCTTGGCGATGGCCATGGCAACCTCCCTGTAGGAATCGTTTAACCCGGGCTCAGATGGAAATAGAGGGGTGGCGCATCGCGCGCGCCAGCCACCCCGGACGGCGACAAGTGTGGGACCGCGTTCTGCAGACCGGAACCTGGCGGAACCCGCTTTCCCCGTCATAAACGCCTCCTCGTTGCCCATCTCCTTCACCGCACCTAGCGCACAGTGTTTTGCGAGGAGTCTGACGTCGCGGGCCCACCAGGCCCCGACCTAGCTTGTCAAGTCGGCTGTCGCGGCTTATAGACCACTCGGCTCACTGGAAAGTCACATGAAACTCGCCGCCGCCCGCCGGGGCGCGCGGGCGGCGCTCCCGAGGCGACCTGTGACTCCCCGCGGCCTCGGCTTGTCCGAATGGTAAGGAGAGCTATGAGCCCCAAGCAGCCCCTGAGCGACGAGGAACTGGTCGAACAGGCGCGAGAGGCGCCAGCGGGTGACCTGCGGGCCTTCGAGTCACTGGTCGAGCGACACCAGCACAAGGTGAAAGCGAACTGCCGTTATCTGTCGGGCTCGCAAGTGGACTCTGAGGATCTCGCTCAGGAAGTGTTCATCAAGGCGTTTTTCGGGCTACGGAAGTTCGAGGGGCGCTCGAAGTTCAGTACCTGGCTTCAGCGCATCAAGGTCAACCATTGCATCAACTTCCTGAAGAAGCGGAAGGGTAAGACGTTCGTCGACGTCGAGGACCCGGTTGTCCAAAGCGCGGAAGCGCTGGCGGTCGCGCCGCGCGCAGAGCGGTTCGTCGAGAGGCAGCCCGACCGGCAGCGCATCGGTGAGGTCCTCGATTTGATGTCGGAAACACTGCGCATTCCGCTGGTGATGCGCGACATGGACGACCTTTCGTATCAGGAGATCGCTGCTGAGCTGGGGATCGGCCTCTCCGCCGTCAAGATGCGGATCAAGCGCGGTCGTGAGGAATTCCGCCGACTCTATGTGCAACTCGTCGACCAGCAGGACGGCACCGAGATCGGCGGCGGGCCGGCCGAAGTGGAGGAGGGGCGGTTAGGATGAACGAGCAGGATTCGCGAGAGCAGAGCGCAGACGAGCTGGAAGCCGGCGAGCGGATCGAGATGCTGCGTGAGCTGGGGGAGGAGCCTGAGCCGGGCTTCTTCCACCGTGTCCGTGCGGCCATCCATCGACGCTTGCTGGCGTCACAGCTCATCGACCTCTCCTGGTTCACGCCCGTTCTGGTTCTGTTCGAGTACCTGAAGTTCATGTTCGGGTTCGCTGAGCGAGTGAGACGAGAGGAAGGAGATCGGGACTGATGGAGAACCTACAGGAGCAGTTGCTGGGCATGTGGAACAGCCTCGTTCAAGGGGTCGTGAGCTGGACGCCCAAGATCCTGTTGGGCGTCGTGTTAGTGCTGCTGGCGTTCGTGGTGGCCAAGCTGATCGAGAAGGTCCTGCGCACCCTGCTGGTGCGACTGCGCTTCGACGCGCTGCTGGAGCGGGTGGGGATCGATCAGCTGCTGGCCAAGATCGGGATACGCCAGGAGTTGGACCAGCTGCTCCCTCGAATCGCCTACTTCTTGCTCCTCTTCCTGTTCGCCAAGACGGCGGCCGACTCACTCGGCTTGGTCGCCGTCTCCGACGCGATCGGCGCGTTCATGGCCTACCTGCCGAACGTGATCGCGGCGCTGTTGATCATCGTGCTGGGGAGCGCCGCCGCCCAGTTCGCGGGGGGCGCGGTGAGCAGCGCGGCGGCCAATGCGGGCGTCGACTTCGCGCCGGCCCTGGGCCGACTGGTCTCCGGGGTGCTCTTCTTCGTGCTGGGGATCATGGCCGTGGCGCAGCTCAAGATCGAGACCGAGATCATTCGCCTCGTTACCGCAGCCGTGCTCGCCGCGTTCGCCCTCGCCTTCGGCCTCTCTTTCGGGCTGGGCTCGCGTGAGATCACCCGCAACATCCTGGCGGGCTTTTATGCGCGGCGGACCTTCCGAGTGGGCGAGGAGATGGAGATTGCTGGCGAGCGCGGCACCCTCGCCTCGATATCGAGCACGCAGACGATCTTGGAGCAGAAAGACCGCATCATCGCCGTCTCCAACAGCACGTTCTTGGAGCAGGTCGTCAAGCAGTGAGAGGCGGCGAAGAATGTGACTTCTCTCGGGCTCGCTCATCTATCATCCTAGGCGCGGTGCGCTCGCGGCCGTCGCCGATCCTAAATCGCAGACTATTTCGCTTCACTCTGGTCTAGTTCGGCCTAGCCGGGGTGCGGCCCGGATCACAGCGGAGGAACGCAATGCTGCTACGGCAATCGAGCTTTGTAGCCGGACTAGTTGCCGTCGCTCTCGCCGTCGTCGCCCCGGCGCCAGGCTGGGCTCAGGACGAGAGGAAGACGGGCTGGTTCGACACCGCCGAGTTGAGCTTCGTGCTCACGGCCGGGAACTCGCAGACGACCACGCTGGGGGCCAAGAACACCCTGGAACGGGTCTGGGAACGGGCGACCTTCAAATTGGAGGCGGGAGGGATCCGCACGGAATCGACCGTTACTACCCGAACGGCCAGCGGGTCGCCGACCGATTTCGTCATTAGCGAGGAGGGCGAGAGCCAGGTCACGGCCGAGAATTACTTCGCCCGTGGCCGCTACGATCGCAACTTGAGCGATCGCGTGTTCCTGTTCGGCGGTTTGGGTTGGGAGCGTAACACCTTTGCTGGCTTTGACAACCGCTACGCCGTGATCGGCGGCGTCGGTAACAGCTGGTTCGATCGCGACGACACCCGCTTCCGCACCGACTACGGCGTCACCTACACCGTTCAGGACAACATCGTCGGCGCGCGGGGCGAGTTTGCCGGCGCCCGGGTGTCGTACGACTACTGGCGTAAGGTGCTTCCGACGACGGACTTCTACAGCACGCTAATCCTCGACGAAAACCTCGATGAGACTGAGGATTTCCGGGCCGACTTCACCAATTCCGTCGCCGTGGCAATGAGCGAGAAGCTCGCGCTCAAGACCAGCCTGCAGCTTCTCTACGACAACCAGCCGTCGCTGGTGGCCGTGCCCCTGGAGGGTACGCCGGATACCACCGTGCTCGCCGAGCTTGATGAGCTCGACAGCATCTTCACTGTGGCGCTGGTGGCGAAGTTCTGATCGCAGCGGGAACAGCCCGCGTAAGGACTCACATCCGAAAGGGCAACATACCGATGGAGGGATGACGATGTTGCAGAATCTCTGGACTCAGCTGACCACGACGGTCGGTGAGCTCGCCCCGAATCTGCTCGGCGCGCTCGCCATCCTGGTCGTCGGCTGGCTGGTGGCGCTCGTCTTGGCCGCGATCGTGCGCGGCGGACTGAAACGCACCACGCTCGACGACCGGCTGGCTCGTTGGATTCAAGGCGACGAGCCGGGCGAACCGATCCCGGTCGAGCGCTATGTCGGTAAGGCGGTCTTCTATCTTGTGATGGTGTTCGTGCTGGTCGCCTTCTTCCAGGCGCTTAACCTGACGCTGATCACGGAGCCGCTCAACGCACTGCTCACCCAGCTCACCGAGTACGCGCCGCGGATTCTCGGTGCCGGCCTCCTCCTGCTTGCCGCTTGGCTGGTCGCGACGGTCCTGCGGAAGTTGGTCTCGGCGGCGCTCTCCGCCACCAACCTCGACCAGCGGCTTTCTGACCGAGCCGGCATGGACGAGGAGAAGGCCGTCCCGGTCAGCAAGACGATCGCCGACGCCGTCTACTGGCTGACCTTCCTGCTCTTCCTGCCGGCCATTCTCGGGGCGCTCGCGCTCCAGGGTTTGATGGCGCCGGTCGAGGGCTTGTTGGACCGCGTCCTGGCTTTCCTGCCTAACCTGTTGGCCGCAGCCCTCATCTTCCTGATCGGCTGGTTCGTCGCGCGACTCGTGCAGCGGATCGTGACGAACCTGCTCGCTGCCGCTGGGGCCGACCGCCTGGCGGCGCGACTCGGCCTGGAGTCGGCGCTCGGTGAGGGGCGGCTGTCCGGCCTGCTGGGGTTGGTGGTCTACGTGCTCATCCTGATCCCAGTGCTCATCTCGGCGCTCAACGCGCTGCAGCTCGCGGCCATCACCGAGCCGGCGAGCGCCATGCTCGGCTCGATCCTCGACGCGATCCCCGGCCTCTTCGCCGCGGGCCTGTTGCTCACCCTCGCCTACTTCGTCGGCCGGCTGGTGGCGGGTCTGATCAGCAACGTGCTGCAGGGCGCCGGGTTCGATAACCTGCTGGCACGGCTCGGCCTCAGCCGGGCAGAGGCCGCCGAGGGGCGGACGCCGTCGGCGATCGTCGGCACGCTGATTCTCGTCGCGATCATGCTCTTCGCCTCGATGGAGGCGGCTGGTGTGCTTGGATTCGACGCCCTGGCTGACTTGGTCTCTGGGTTCATAGTCTTCGGCGGCCAGATCATCCTCGGCCTCATCATCCTCGGGATCGGCCTCTTCCTGGGGAACCTGGCGGCGGACGCGATCCAGGCGAGTGGGGCGCGGCAAAACGCGCTCTTGCCACTCGCCGCGCGACTGGCGATCCTGGTGCTCGCCGGCGCCATGGCGCTTCGCCAGATGGGCCTTGCCAACGAGATCATCAACCTCGCCTTCGGCCTGGTGTTGGGTGCCGTGGCCGTCGCCGCAGCGCTCGCCTTCGGGCTCGGTGCTCGCGAGGTGGCCGGCGAGCAGGTGAAAAGCTGGGTCGGCTCGCTGCGTACCAAGAAGAACTGACCTGACCCTTTCGGTTTCCCCGGGTGGGCGGCAGACCGCTGCCGTCCACCCGGCTGGCCGGTCCCATCGCGTAGTCTGCGGAGCACGATTCTTGCCCCTCGGTCTGGTGTGGGCGCATACTATAGCAGCAAGATCCCGCCAGATCCGTGAGTATCTATGTCTATGCGTGAGAGTGTAAGGATTCGGGCCGACCACCTCTCCAGCCTCGAAGCCTACTTCGAGCCGTTCCGCCGTAACATCGTCGGAATCGACCAGACGTTCCCCACGCTTTATGGCGAGCAGCGGATCGTCTACGCCGACTGGACCGCGAGCGGCCGGCTCTACGCCCCGATCGAGGCGCGGATCGCCCACGCGCTCGGTCCCTTCGTGGGCAACACCCACACGGAGACCAGCGTTACCGGCACGCGCATGACGTTGGCCTACCGCCGGGCCCACGAGATCATCAAGCGGCACGTGAACGCGGGAGCGGAGGACGTGATCCTTACCCCCGGGTTTGGGATGACCGCCGCGGTCAACAAGTTTCAGCGCATCCTCGGGCTCAGGGTCCCGGAGACGCTCTCCGCGTTCGTGAACCTGCCGGACCGCTACCGGCCCGTCGTCTTCGTCACCCACATGGAGCACCATTCCAACCATACCTCATGGCTCGAGACCGTCGCCGACGTCATCTGTATCGCGCCGGACGAAGAGGGGTTGGTCGATCTGGAAAGCCTGCGCGAACTGCTCGGCCGCTACGCGGACCGCGAGCTCAAGATCGGCGCCTTCACCTCCTGCTCCAACGTCACGGGGATCGAGCCGCCGGTGCACGAGCTGGCGAAGATCATGCACGAGCACGGTGGCTACTGCCTGGTCGACTACGCGGCCTCGGCGCCGTATGTCAAGATCGACATGCACCCGCCGGATCCGGAGGCGCGGCTCGATGCGATCTTCTTCTCACCGCACAAGTTCCTCGGCGGCCCGGGCGCCTCCGGCGTGCTCGTCTTCAACTCGAACCTCTACCACAATCAGGTGCCCGATCAGCCGGGCGGCGGCACGGTGGACTGGACAAACCCATGGGGCGGCCGCAGGTACGTGCCCGGGATCGAGGAGCGCGAGGACGGTGGCACGCCCGGGTTCCTGCAGGCGATCAAAGCGGCGCTCTGTGTGCAGCTCAAGGAGCAGATGGGTGTGGAGAGGATGGTGGCCCGCGAAAAGCAACTGCTCGAACTCGCCTTCTCTGGGCTTCGCCAAATCCCTGGACTGCGCATCCTCGCCGGCCACGTGGAGGAACGGCTCGGCATCATCTCCTTCTATGTCGAAGGTCTGCACTACAACCTGATCGTGAAGCTGCTGAACGATCGCTTCGGGATTCAGACGCGAGGCGGCTGTTCCTGCGCAGGGACCTACGGCCACTACCTGCTCCACGTCGACCCGGCGCGGTCGAGGCACATCACCGAGTTGATCGACCACGGCGACCTGTCGGAGAAGCCGGGCTGGGTGCGCTTCTCGGTCCACCCGACGACCACCGACGAGGAGCTCGCCTACATCATCGACGCGATTGGCCAGATCGTGAGCAAGCACGGGGAGTGGAGCCGGTCGTACAGCTATTCGCCTTCGCGCAACGAGTACCTGCCGCGCGACGGCGAGCCGTGGGGCGAGGCCGATCTTCAGGCGTGGTTCGAGCTAGAGGACTGAGCTCGCCAAAGAAAGTGCGAGCGACGAGTTCGGGCATCCGCGCCAGGGCGCGGGTGCCCGTCGGCTTTCTGGAGGGCTGATGAGCGTCGGTGAGCTACTCTACCTGTCCGCGGCTGACGTGGCTGCGGTCGGCGTCACGATGCCCGAGATCATCGGGGCGCTGGAACGCGCCTTTGCCGAAAAAGGGAAAGGTGGCGTGGAGATGCCGCCCAAGCCGGGCATCCACCCCCGCGCAGACTCGTTCATCCACGCGATGCCGGCCTACGTGCCGAGCCTCGATGCGGCAGGCCTCAAGTGGGTGGCTGGCTACCCGGCGAACCGTGCCCGCGGCCTCCCCTACGTCTCCGGTCTCATCATCCTCAACGACGCCGAGACCGGCCTACCGATCGCAGTGATGGACGCCACTTGGATCACCGCGATGCGGACGGGGGCGGCGACCGCGGTCGCCGCGAAGTACCTCGCACGCGCCGACAGTCAAAGCGCCGGAATTCTCGCCTGCGGGGTCCAGGGCCGCAGCAACCTCGAGGCCCTTGCCGCCGTCTTCCCGCTGGCTTCGGTTCGGGCCTACGACAAGGACCCCGCGGCGGCGGCGCGCTTCGCGGTCGAGATGGGCGAGCGGCTCGGGGTCGAGGTCGAGGTCGTGCGGCGTCCCCGGGACGCCGTGGACGGGCCTGACCTGGTGGTGACCAGCGGGCCGATCCTGAAAGAGCCCAGCCCGGTGATCGGCGCCGGATGGCTGCGGCCAGGCGCGTTCGGCTGCGCGCTCGACTTCGACTCGTACTGGCGGGGTGAGGCGCTGCGTGAGGTGGAGCGGCTGGCGGCGGACGATATACGTCAGCTGGATTACTATCGAGCGGCCGGCTACTTCCGCGAGACGCCGGAGCCCTACGCGGACCTCGGGGAACTGGTCGCGGGTACAAAGAGCGGTCGGGAGTCCGATGAGGAGCGAGCCCTCTGTCTGAACCTGGGTCTCGCCCTCGAGGACGTGGTGGTGGCGGCGCTCGTGATCGAGCGGGGCCTGGAAAAGGGGATCGGGAGGCGACTTCCGCTGTAGGCCGCGCCAAGCGACCGAGCGACGAACCGGCCCCTCCGATCTCGGCTCTTCTCCGCCCTCAGCCCGAGTTGCGGTGGGAGGCCGAGGCTGATCGACGCTTCGCTCTCCTGCCACCCTTCGTGGTGTCTTCTCCCCCGTCGTACAGAGCGTTCCGCGCGGGCCCGGTGTGCCGCGTGCGGGAGGGCACGCCCTATGATCCAGCAGCCAAGCGACTACCCGCTGTCACCGCAGCTCGTACCGGAGCGTCTACCGAAGCGGTCCGCTCCGTTTCGCGCTTTTGCGCTGAGCCTGACGGCACTCGTGGTTGCCGCGCTCGGTGCGGTTGCGGCACCCGAGCTCCTCGCGAGTTACGACTCGCTCTCCTGGTTGCTCATCCTAGTTCCGCTCTTCGCACTGACCTACTATCGCGGCCTCAAGGTCGCGCTCCAAGTGCTGACCATCGGTGCGCTGCTCTTCTTGTTGGGTGAGCTGGTGGCGCAGTACGCCTTCGGCGTGGCGGTCGACTGGGCGCTGCTTTTCTGGGGCACGGTGGTGCTGCTGGGTTTGAGTACAGGACTCGCCATACTCTCCGAGTTCTTGCGGCAAGAGCGCCGGGAGGCGCTGGTGCTCGCTTACAGCGACGGGCTGACCGGGCTGCCGAACCGGCGGCTGCTCGATTTCATGCTGGGCAAGGAGTTCGCCGCCGCGCAGCGTGGGCGGCCGCTGAGTGTCGTGCTGCTCACGGTGGATGGCTTCGGGGCCTACAACCAGATGTACGGCCGGCGGGCCGGCGACGATGCGATGCGGGAGATCGGCGCGATGCTCGATCGCCAGATGCGAATGATGAACATCGGTGGTCGATATGCCGGTGCTTCGTTCCTCTCCATCCTATCGGGCGAGAAAGTCGACGGGGCCTGGGTCTTTGCCGAGCGCACCCGCGAGGCGATTGCCGGCCTCGAGCTGCCCACGGGCTCCCAGCAGACGGTGAGCATTGGGGTGGCGTCGTTCGAGCTGCGGATGCGCACGCCAGGCGAGCTGATCGACGCGGCGATGCGGGCGGCTGGCCGGGCACGGAGCCAGGGCGGTAACTGCGTGGTGTGCGAGACGACTCAGGATCGGGACCCGCTGGCGGCGGACTTCGCCAAGCTTCCTGCCGAGATGCAGGCTGTACGCGAGCAGGCTTGGCGGCAACAGGCTCTGGAGGAAGCGGAGATACGCTATCGCAAGCTGTTGGAGGGGGTTCCGGTCGGTGTCTACCGTGTGACGCCGGAGGGTGAGATTCTCGACGCGAACGGCGCGCTCATTCGCATGTTCGACTATCCCGATCGGCAGAGCCTCTTGGCGGTCAACGCCGGCGAGCTGTACGTCGACGCTGCGGACCGGCGCCACTGGCAGGAGCGCCTAAATCGGGAGACCCTGATACGTGACTACGAGGTCCAGCTGCGCCGCTACGACGGGTCGACCTTCTGGGGCCGTGACACGGCGCGCGCCGTGGTCGGGCCCGGCGGTGTGATCCGCTACTATCAGGGGGTGCTGGAGGACATTACAGAGGCGAAGCGGGCTCGGGAAGCGGCGCTCAAGGCGACCGCCAGCCTGGAGGCCGTGTTCGACGCGGCGCCGGTCGCGATCTTCTCCGTCGATCCGGAGGGCCGCGTCTTGAGCTGGAACCCGGGCGCCGAGCAGATCTTCGGCTGGAGCGAAACAGAGGTGCTGGGTCAGCGATTCCCAACCGTCTTGGAGGACGGTCAGCAGTTCAACGAGCTGTGCGGGCGCGTGCTGTCCGGCGAGTCACTCTTCGGCGAGGAGATACGCCAGCCGAAGGCGGACGGGAAGCCGATCGACCTGAACGTGTACGCCGCGCCGTTGTACGGCGGTAACGGTGTGACCGGTGTGATGGCGGTGATGGTCGATGTGACCCGGCACAAAGAGCTGGAGTCGCGGCTCGCCCAGGCACACAAGATGGAGAGCGTCGGCCAGCTTGCCGGCGGTGTCGCCCACGACTTCAACAACCTGCTGACCGTGATCCTGGGCGATTGCGAGATGATGCTGGCCGATATGCCGACGACCAGCCCCTGGCGCAACGACCTGACGGAGATCCGTTCGGCGGCCAAGCATGCCGCGGGTCTCACACGCCAGCTGCTGGCGTTCAGTCGCCGGCAGATTCTCCAGCCGCGGATCATCAACCTGAACTCCGTGGTGTCGGAGACCCTGGAGATGCTGGGGCGGCTGATCGGCGAGCATATCGAGTTGGACGTGCAACTGGACCCGGCGCTGGCGAGCACCAAGGCCGATCCCGTGGAGATGGGTCAGGTGCTGATGAACCTGGCGGTGAACGCCCGCGACGCGATGCCTCGGGGCGGCCGGCTGACGATCAAGACGGAACGGATTGCGCTTGAAGTGCCGACTGTCTTCCAGGGCGATACGATACCGCCGGGCGACTACGTGGCCTTGAAAGTCGCCGATACCGGCGTCGGCATGGACGAGGAGACGACCTCCCGTATCTTCGAGCCCTTCTTCACCACCAAAGAGAAAGGGCGGGGAACGGGTCTCGGGCTAGCGACCGTGTACGGCATCGTCAAGCAGAGCGGCGGTTACATTTCCGTGAACAGCGTGCCGGACCGCGGTACGAGCTTCAGGGTCTACCTGCCCGTGTGCGACGGACGAGCGGGGCTCGAAAGTCGCAGCGAGGCGCGCCCGGAAGGCGGTTGCGAGACGATCCTGTTTGTGGAAGACAATCCGTCGGTGAGGTCGTCGGCGCGTCGTGGGCTGGAGAACGCGGGCTACACCGTGCTCGAGGCTGGCGACGCCTCCGAGGCGCTCGAGATCATTCGCGGCCACAGCGGCTCCATCCACCTCATGGTGACCGACCTTGTGCTGCCGGGCAAGAGCGGGCTGGAGCTGGGACAAGATGTTGTCAAGCTGCGCCCGCAGATGAAGGTGCTCTATACATCTGGCTACACCGACGACGATGTGGCGCGACACGGGTTCACGGATCCCAACCGCCCCTTCCTGGCCAAACCCTACACGCCGCTCGCGCTTCGCGAGAGGATCCGCGATATGCTCGACTGAGCCGGTGTCACCGTTGCGTGGGCGCGCGCTCCCTTTTGCCAAGCACCTGAGCTGTTGCTACTATTGATTGACCACCTGCCAGCTCCGTCAGCCAGCGGGCCCGAAGTACCCTGAGTTTGTGGATCCTGCGCGCGCGATCCCCGCGTAGCATGCGCGTGGCACCCTGATGGTTGGCGTTCTATGACTACCCAGCCGCTGCGCCAGACTCCGCCTTCGCCGCAGATCGTGCCCGAGGAGCTGCCCGGGGCGCGAAAGGAGGTACCGCTGCGCGCGCTGGGCCTCAGCATCGCCGCGCTCGCGGTCGCCGTTTGGGGCGCGCTCAGCAGTCCCGACCTCCTGGCCGGCTACGACTCGCTCTCCTGGCTGCTTATCCTCGTGCCCGCCTTCCTGCTCGCCTACTACCGCGGCTGGCGCGCGACGCTGCGCGTGCTGGGAGCCGGCACGCTGCTCATCCTCGCCGTCGAACTTTTGGCCGAGAGCGTGCTCGGCATCACGGTCAACTGGTTCTTCCTCTTCCTGGTGGCGGTGGTGCTGCTCGCGGTCGGGATCGCCACGGCGGTGCTCTCGGAGTTGCTGCTGCGTGAGCGGCGCGACGCGCTGGTCCTGGCCTACACGGATAGCCTGACTGGACTTCCGAATCGCCGACTGCTCGAGTTTATGCTGAGCAAGGAGTTCGCCGCAGCGCAGCGCGGCCGTCCGCTCAGCGTTGTCATGTTCGATGTGGACGTGTTTACGGCCTACAACGACCACTACGGTCGCCGGGCGGGTGACCAGGCGCTGCGGGAAATCGCGGCGCTGCTCGATCGCCAGATGCGTGTGATGAACGTCGGCGGCCGCTGGGCCGGTGATGGGTTCTTGGCGATCCTCTCAGGCGAGAAGGTGGAGGGCGCCTGGGTGTTCGCGGAACGCACGCGGGCTGCGGTCGCCGATCTGACGCTGCCGACGGGCGCGAAACCGACGGTGAGCGTCGGTGTCGCGGGTTACGAACTCTGGATGAGCACGTCGGACGAATTGGTCGAGGCGCTGGGACGCGCGGTCACGCGGGCCAGGGGCGGGGGTGGCGACTGCGTGGTCGTCGAGACGACGGCGGAGGAGGCGCCGCGCGAACTGCCGCGCGATCTGGCCAGCTTGCCCCCAGACATGCAGGCCGCGTTCGAGCACGCCTGGCGCCAGCAGGCCCTGGAGGACGCGGAGATCCGTTACCGCAAGCTGTTCGACGGGGTGCCGGTCGGGCTGTATCGGGCGACCGAGGACGGCAGGGTCGTGGACGCGAACACTGCACTGGTGCGGATGTTCGGTTTCCCGGACCGGCAGAGCCTTCTGCAGGCGCGCGCCACGGAGCTGTACGCCGATCCGCGCGACCGCGATCGCTGGCAAGCTCGGCTCAAGCGGGAGTCGCTGGTCCGGGATTACGAGGTCCAATTGCGCCGCTACGACGGCTCGATCTTCTGGGGTAGTGACACGGCGCGCGCGGTGCTCGGCCACGAGGGACAGGTCCGCTACTACCAGGGCGCGATCGAAGACATCAGCGTGGCGAAGCGGGCGCAGGAGGAGCTGCTCGGGGCCACGGCCAAGCTGCAGGCCGTTGTCGACGCCGCGCCGGTCGCGGTCGTCTCCCTCGACCCCGACGGCCGCGTGCTGAGCTGGAACCCCGGTGCCGAGCGCACCTTCGGCTGGAGCGAGGCGGAGGTGCTGAAGCGGCCGTTGCCCATCGTCCAGGAGGGGGGGCAGGACGAGTTCCGGCGACTGCGCGAGCAGGTGCTGAGCGGCCAGTCGCTGGTGGGTGTCGAGGTGCGGCGACGGCGCAAAGATGGCGTCCTCCTCGACCTCAACCTGTTCGCAGCACCGCTGCGCGGGACCGACGACTCGGTGATCGGCATCATGGCCGTGCTGGTCGACATCACAGAGCGCAAGGAGCTGGAGACGCGCCTTTTTCAGTCTCGCAAGATGGAGAGCGTCGGGCAGCTCGCCGGCGGCGTGGCTCACGACTTCAACAACCTGTTGACCGTAATCCTTGGCAACTGCGAGATCGTGCTCTCAGACATGGCAGGCGGTCGGGCGCGTCCGACGGAGGTCGAGGAGATCCGCTCGGCCGCCGATCATGCGGCGGCGCTCACCCGCCAGCTGCTGGCGTTTAGCCGACGCCAGATCCTGCAGCCGCAGGTGCTCAGCCTGAACGACACGGTGCAGCGGACGATCGAGCTGTTGCGGCGCCTGATCGGTGAACATATCGAGCTCGTCACCGAGCTCGATCCGGACCTCGCCAACACACGCGCCGACCCGGTCGAGATGGATCAGGTGCTGATCAATCTGGCGGTCAACGCTCGCGATGCCATGCCGCAGGGTGGACGGCTAACGATCCGCACCGGCAACCTCAGTCTGGACGATGTCGTCCCGGTGCACTCCGAGTCGATGCCGGCGGGGGACTACGTGATGATCAGCCTGGCCGACACGGGAGCGGGCGTGGACCCGGACGTCGCCAGCCGCATGTTCGAGCCGTTCTTCACCACCAAAGAGAAGGGCGAGGGTACGGGTCTCGGCCTCTCAACGGTCTATGGCATCGTGAAGCAGAGCGGCGGCTACATCGCGGTGGAAAGCGAGCCCGGTCACGGATCCACATTCATTATCTATCTGGGCCAGGTCTCCGAGGCCGTGGCCGCGGCTCCGCGTCTGCGGGCGCCGGAGGACACGCATGGCACCGAGACGATCTTGATGGTGGAGGACGAGCCCGCCGTGCGTGCGCCGATGCGGCGCGGGTTGGAGAGCGCGGGGTACACCGTGCTGGAAGCGGGCGACGGCCCCAGCGCGCTCGAGCTCTGCCTGGGGCACGACGGGCCGATCCACATGTTGGTGGCCGACCTGGTGCTACCGGGTATGAGCGGCCTCGAGCTTGCCAAGCGCATGGCCGAACTGCGACCGGATATGAAGATCCTCTACGTGTCGGGCTACTCCGACGACGCCGTCGCGCGTCGTGGACTCATCGATCCTGGGATGGCCTTCCTTCGGAAACCCTACACGCCGTCCGCCTTGCGGGCGAAGATTCGCGAGCTGCTGGATTAAACCTGCCATAACCCCTCTTGCGACCGCGACCTGCGCTCCTTCAGCTTCAGCCCCGGGTTGAGAGAGAGTTCGGCAGATCGTTGAGTCTCAGCAGGAGGTTAGAGTGGCACACTTCAGTTCCAGATGCGGGTTCCGCGGCCGGGTGACGCGGTGGCCCGGCGGCGCAGCGCGTTCGGCCCTCGTCGCGTCGCTGCTCGCCAGCGCTGTCGCGCTGAGCCTGCCGGCGGCGGCGGCGTCGGCCGCCGACGACGAGGTACCCAGCATAGCCAAGAAGACCCGCGGCATGGCGCACCTGCCCGGCTACTTCGACCTCTACTGGGACGAGCGCGAGGGTCGACTCTACCTGGAGATCGATGGTTGGGAGGTTGAGTTCCTCTATCAAGTCTCGCTAACAACGGGTCTTGGGAGCAACCCGGTCGGGCTCGATCGGGGCCAGCTTGGCGGCACCTATGTGCTGATGGCGCGCCGCGTGGGACCGACGGTGTTGTTGGTCGAGCCGAACTACCGCTACCGCGCCCATTCGCGCGATCCCGCCGAGGTGCGGGCGGTCGAGGAGGCGTTCGCCCCCTCAACGCACTGGGGCTTCGAGGTTGCCGCTCAGACCGATGAGCGGGTGCTGGTGGACGCTACCGATTTCTTCCTGCGTGACGCCCACGGCGTGGCGCGCCGGCTCGAGGACGCGGGGCAGGGTAGCTTCGAGCTCGATCGCGCGCGCAGCGCGGTGCACCTGGCACGCACTCGCGGGTTTCCGTTCAACACCGAGGTGGAGACCTGGCTCACCTTCACGAGCGACCGGCCGGGGCCGCTCGTCAGCGGGGCCGCGGCCAGCGGTGGTGCGGTCACCCTCCGGCAACACCACTCGCTGGTCAGGCTCCCAGACGACGGCTATCGGCCGCGCGTCGCCGAGGTCCGCCGCCG
>CAYFXF010000001.1:33164-40498 GCA_964347085.1 uncultured Gemmatimonadota bacterium
ACCCGAGGGTCGGAGTGTTCGGGATCCGCTTCCATGACTATGCGAGCGCGATCGACGAGCCGCTGGAGGTGAACTGGGTCGCGCGTCACCGCCTGCAAGAGCTCGACCCTGAAGCCGAGCGCTCGCTGCCCGTCGAGCCCATCGTCTATTACCTGGACCCCGGAGTCCCGGAGCCGGTGCGGAGCGCCCTGATCGATGGCGCCAGCTGGTGGGACGAAGCGTTCGAGGCAGCTGGGTTCGTTGATGCCTTCCGCGTTGAGATTTTACCTGAAGGCGTGGATCCTATGGATTTGCGCTACAACATGATACACTGGACGCACCGCTCCACCCGAGGCTGGTCGTACGGCTCCACGGTCATCGATCCGCGCACCGGCGAGATCCTCAAGGGGAACGTCAACCTGGGGAGCCTGCGGCTGCGGCAGGACCACCTGCTGGGAACCGGCCTCGTCGCGCCCTACGCGGCCGCGAGTGGCTACTGTGACTTGGCCGGCGGCCCGAGCTTCGACTATCTGGCCCAGGTCGCTGAGGGCGAAGACCCGGTCGAGCTGGCCCTGGCTCGCATCCGACAGCTCGCCGCGCACGAGGTGGGCCACACGCTGGGGCTGGCGCACAATTACATCGCCAGCACCTTCGGGCGCGCCAGCGTGATGGATTATCCAGCGCCGCTCGTTCACGTTACGGCAGACGGACGGCTGGATCTCTCGGACGCCTATGCCGTCGGCGTTGGTGAGTATGACCGATTCGCCATCCGCTGGCTCTATAGCGAGTTTGGTGAAACGGACGAAGAGGCGCAGGCGCTCGACGCGATGGTGCGCGCCGGCTTGCGCCGCGGCCTCCGCTTCCTCACCGACCAGGACGCGCGCCCGGCGGGCGCTGCGCACCCATTGGCGGCGCTGTGGGACAACGGCTCCGACCCCATCGCCATGCTCGAGCATGAGATCGAGGTGCGCCGCATCGGGCTGGAAGCCTTCGGCGAGAGTGCGATCCGGCCGGGCGAGCCGCTGGCCGCTCTAGAGGCGGTGCTGGTGCCGCTCTACCTGCACCACCGCTACCAGCTGGAGGCGACGGCCCACTCGCTGGGCGGCGCCGACTACTCCTTCGCGTTGCGTGGCGACGGTCAGACGGCGATCGAGGTCGTGCCCGCTGCTCGGCAGAGACGGGCGCTCGAGGCCATGCTCCTGACGTTGGAGCCCGAGTTTCTAGCGCTCCCCGAGCGAATTCTGCGACTTATGCCGCCGCGGGCCTTCCGGATGCCGGAAGGCGAGGCGTTCGAGAAGCGGACGAGCCCGACCTTCGATCCACTGGGCGCCGCGGCGAGCGCAGCCAATCTCACTCTGGCACTCATCCTCCAGCCGCAGCGCATGGCGCGGCTCGTGGAGCACCACTCGCGAGATGAAACCTACCCCAGCCTGGCCGAGGTCGTCGAGCGAACGCTCGAGGTAACTTGGTACGCGCCGCCGGAGCCGGCGCCGTATTGGCAGGCCGTGCGCGAAGCGGTGGAGCGCGTCGCGCTCGATCGCTTGATGTCCGCGGCGGGGGACGGGGCCAACGTGCCGCAGGTGCGCGCGGTGCTCACGGCTGAGGTTGCCAGCCTGGCGGACTGGCTGGGCGAGCTCGAAGCGATGAGCGCGCACCAGGGACTCGCGCTCGAAGACATCCAGCGCTGGCAGGCGCGAACCGAAGGGACGACCCCGCCCACGCCGCCGGCCGGCTTGCCGCCGGGAAGCCCGATCGGGCGCGGAGCGATTCGCTGACGCCGGGCGCAAGCCCGACGGCTCAGCGAGGACAGGCCCGGCGGAGGTCAGGGCAAGCGACAGCCGTCGTGTACCCAGCCAGCTGCGAGCGTGGGCGCGCTACCCTATCTTCCCGCTACTCGGGGTCCAGCGACCGTGAACCTACGCTGCCGGGCGGGCATGCATCCTGCAACTCGACCGGCCGTCCCAACACAGGTCGCGCCCAACATCTGGCCTCTACGAACCCGGAGAGAGCTATGTCGGAGTCACGCACGCCGACCGGAACGCTCCGCGAGGAGCACCAGGTGATCTTGGGCGTCTTGGACATCTTGCAGCGCCTGGTGGAGAAAGGCCAGGCCGGGGATTGGGACTTCGACGCCCTAGAAGAGTGTGTCGCTTTCTTCCGGCTCTTCGCCGATGCCTGTCACCACGGGAAGGAAGAGGACCTCCTATTCCCGGAGCTGGTGACGCGCGGCATGCCCAAGGAGGAGGGCCCGATCGCGGTCATGCTATTCGAGCACAAGCAGGGGCGGGCCCTGGTGGCTCAGATGGCCGCGGCGTTGCCCGCGGCTCGCAAGGCCGAGCCGGAGCCGCTGAACCGGCTCGAAAACGCCGCCCGCACCTACCTGCAGCTTCTCCGCGGACACATCTACAAAGAAGACAACGTACTGTTTAACATGGCCGACCAGATGTTCGATCGGCCGGCTTGCCAGACGCTCTGCCAGCGGTACGACGTCGTCTGTGCTCGCCATTTCGAGGGCCGGAGCAAGACCGAGTTGGAACGGCTGGCCGCGGACCTCGCGAGCCAGTACGGTCGCCCCTGAAGCTGCTGGGTCCGAGATGTCGCATTCTGACCCGACTTGGCGTGACATTCTGAGCGCATTCCGACGGATACAGCTCTCTGACCCGACAACAGGAAGGCCCAAGATGCTGCAACGTGCTTTGACGCGGGCGGCGGTCGCTTTGCTCCTGGCTGCACTCACCCAGCCTGCCACGGCGGACGCCCAGACCAAGCTGCTCCGCTTTCCGGACATTCACGGTGAGCGAGTGGCTTTCGTCTACGCCGGCGACCTCTGGGTCGCGTCGGTCGAGGGGGGCACGGCGACCCGGCTCACCGCGCACCCCGGCCTGGAGCTCTTTCCCAAGTTCTCGCCGGACGGCGAGTGGATCGCCTTCACCGGCCAGTACGACGGTGACGAGCAGGTGTACGTGATCCCAGCGGCGGGCGGCGTACCGAAGCGTCTGACCTATTATCCGGCGCGTGGCCCCTTGGCCCCGCGCTGGGGCTACGACAATCAGGTGTACGGCTGGACGGGCGACGGCAGCTCCGTGCTGTTCCGCTCGCTTCGCGATGGCTGGGACCTGACGGACAGCCGGCTCTACACGGTGCCGCTGGAGGGCGGCCTGCCCACGGCGCTGCCGATACCGATCTCGGGGGCCGGCGACTTCTCGCCGGACGGCCGTCAGGTGGTCTACTCCTTCCCGTTCCGCGATTTCCGCACCTGGAAGCGGCATGAGGGAGGTTGGGCTCAGAACGTCTACATCTTCGACCTCGCCAGCAACGAGGCGCGACAGGTCACCGATCACCCTCGTGCGGACCGCGACCCGATGTGGATCGGCGGTCTGATCTACTTCGTCTCGGATCGGGATGGCACGCTCAATCTGTATTCGTACGATCCGGCAAGCGCTGACACACGTCAGCTTACTCGCAGCACGACTTGGGACGTGCGCTGGCCGAGTTCTGATGACGAGGGTCGGATCATCTACGAGTTCGGGGGCGAGCTGGTCGCGTTTGACGTTCTGTCGGGCAACTCGCGGCCGATCTCGATCCGGGTTCCGGACGACGGGCTGTCGATGCGGCCGTCGCGAATCAGCGCAGCCGGCAACGTAGAGGACTTCGAGCTAAGCCCGAAGGGCGAGCGGGCCCTGTTCGTGGCGCGGGGCGACGTGTTCACGGCACCGATCGAGAAGGGTCCGACCCGCAACCTGACCAAAACGTCGGCCGCGCACGACAAGCACGCTCGCTGGTCGCCCGACGGTTCGAAGATCGCCTTCGTCAGCGACATGGACGGCGAGGAGGAGATCTACCTGATCAGTCAGGATGGGTCGGGTGTGGCCGAGCAGCTGACCGACGGCAGCGGAGGCATGCTGTACGCGCCTGAGTGGTCGCCGGACAGCGAGCACCTGGCTTACAGCGACAAGGAGGGCAGGGTCTACGTCCTCAACGTCGAGACAAAGCGTAAGCGTGAGATCGCCGATGAGTCGCAGGGCCAGGTGTTCGGCTACACCTGGTCTCCCAACGGCGGCTACCTCGCCTTCAACTTGAGCCATCAGAGCGGGTTCAATTCCATCTACATCTACAGCCAGCGGGAAAATCGGCTACGCCAGATCACCAGCGAGCTGTTCAACGACTTCAATCCCGCCTGGGATCCTGGGGGGGACTACCTCTACTACCTCAGCGACCGCTCGCTGGCGCCGCAAATCGGCTCATTCGAGTGGAACTATGTGGTGGATCGCGAGACATACATCTACGCGTTGGCCTTGCGCAAAGACGTCCCGCACCCGTTTCCGCCCGAAAGCGATGAGGTGTCGATCGACCGCGAGGAAGAGAGCGACGAAGAGAAGGCTGAGAAGAATCAGGATGGCGACCCGAAGGCCAAAGAGCCGATCACCATCGAGTTCGACGGGCTCGCCCAGCGAGTCGCACGGGTGCCGGTGGACGCCGACAACTACGGCTTCCTGGCCGCCGTCGAGGGCCATCTGCTCTACTTCCGCGGGACGCCGTTCTATTACGGCCGCTCGGCCGACATCGAGCCCGCGATCAAGATCTTCTCGTTGAAAGACCGGGAGGAGTCGACGCTCGCCGAAGATGTGTCGGGCGCCGCCCTCTCGTTCGACGGCAAGAAGCTGCTGGTGCGGCAGGGCGGAAGCTACAATCTCTACGACGTCAAGCCGAAGGGCGGCGACAAGAAAACCGTCTCGACTGCCGGTCTCATGGTGGACCGCGTCCCGGCCGAGGAGTGGGGGCAGATCTTCGATGAGGTGTGGCGGCGCTTCCGCGACTGGTTCTACGTGGAGAACATGCACGGATACGACTGGAAAGCGTTGCGGGACCAGTATCGGCCGCTGCTGCAGCACGTCGCCCATCGCTCCGACCTGAATTACGTGATGGGCGAGATGGTGGCGGAGCTCAACGTGTCGCACGCCTACATTACAGGCGGCGACTACGAGATCCCGCAGCGGCCGGAGGTCGCGCTGCCGGGCGCGACCTTCGAGCTCGACGCGGGTTCCGGCCGCTACCGCATCGCCGGCATCTACGAGGGCCAGAACGAGGAAGACCGCTACCGCTCGCCGCTCACCGAGATCGGTGTCAGCGCCGCGCTCGGCGACTACGTTTTGGCGGTGGACGGCGAGGACCTGGTGGCGCCGGACAACCCCTACCGTTTGCTGCTGCACAAGGCCGACCGGCCGGTCACCTTTACGCTGAACAGCCGCCCGAACCTGAACGGCGCGCGCCAGGTGACTTTCAACCCAGTGAGTTCGGAGATCCCGCTCCGCTACTACAACTGGGTGGAGCGGAACCGGCGCTACGTCGACGAGGCGAGCGACGGTCGGGTCGGGTATCTGCATATCCCTGACATGGGCACGGACGGTATCCGCGAGTTCATCAAGTGGTTCTACGGTCAGATCCGCAAGGAGGGGTTGATCGTCGACGTGCGCGGCAACGGCGGCGGTAACGTGTCGCAGATGATCATCGAGCGGTTGCGCCGCGAGCTTCTGGGGACGAGCTTCTCGCGCACCTTGGACTGGCCGGGCACCTATCCCAACACGGTCTTCTTCGGCCATATGGTCTGCTTGATCAACCAGACCTCAGGGTCGGACGGCGACATCTTTCCGGCGCGCTTCAAGAAGGCCGGTCTGGGACCGTTGATTGGCAAGCGGACCTGGGGCGGGGTGATCGGTTACACGAGCCACGGCACGCTGATCGATGGCGGCGGCGTGAACGTGCCTCAGTTCGGCACGAGCGATGTCGACGGCAGCTGGATCATCGAGAACTACGGTGTGGCGCCGGACATCGAGGTCGAGAACACACCCAAATCGGTGATCGAGGGCCGCGACCTGCAGCTGGAGCGCGGACTCCAAGAGGTGCTCGCGGCGATGCGGCGCGATCCCAGACGGCTGCCGCAGCGGCCCGCCGCGCCGGTAAGGACCAAGTAGGCGCGAGCCTCGCGCGCCCGGCAGAGTTCGGGCGCCGGCGGATCGTGTTTGGAAAGGAAGGCAGGAGCATGCGTCGCAGCTCGGCAGTCATCGTCGCCGCCGCCGCGCTGGCGCTGTCCAGCGCCGCAGCCGCTGCGGGACAGGAGACCCATCCGTTCTCGGTTCACGACCTGATCGCGATGGACCGGATCTCCGATCCCCAGATCTCGCCCGACGGCGAGCGGGTCGTCTTCGTTGTGAGTGCGCTCGACCGCGACGCGAACCGGCGCCGCAGCGATCTGTGGATCGTGCAGAGCGACGGGAGCGGCCTTTCCCGGCTGACGACCCACGAGGCCGCAGACTTCAACCCCCGTTTCGCGCCCGACGGTCAAACGATCTGGTTCCTCTCGACCCGCTCCGGGAGCGCCCAGGTCTGGAGGCTGCCGCTAAGAGGCGGTGAGCCCCGCGAGGTCACCGATCTGCCGCTCGGCGTCGCCAACCTGGCCGTCGCCCCCGACGGCGAGCACATCGCGTTCACACTGGAGGTGTACCCGGACTGCCCGACGATCACCTGCACCGATGAGCGTCTCGACGAGGAGGCTGCACGCACGACCAGCGGTCGGCTCTACGAGACGATCTTCATCCGCCACTGGGATAGCTGGAAAGACGGCCGCCGGTCACACCTCTTCGTGATGCCGGCGAACGGCGGGCCGCCGGTCGATCTGATGAAGGGCATGGGTGCCGATGCGCCCTCCAAGCCGTTCGGCGGGCCCGAGGAGTTCAGCTTCACTCCGGACGGGCGCGCGATCGTCTTTACGGCGCGATCGGTTGGCCGGGAAGAGCCGTGGTCGACCGACTTCGATCTCTATCTTGCACCGATCGACGGCGCGTCCGAGCCCCAGCGCATCACGCGCGACAACCGCGCCTGGGACACGTCGCCCGCCTTCGCGCCGGACGGCAAGACGCTGGCCTATCTGGCGATGGCGAAGCCCGGTTACGAGTCCGATCGATTCCGCATCGTCTTGCGGCCATGGCCAGACGGCCAGCCACGCGTGCTGACCGAGGGGTGGGACCGCTCGCCCTCCTCAATCGTCTGGTCGCCGGACGGGCGGATGATCCTCACCACCGCCGGCAACCTGGGCAACGTGTCGCTCTTCTCGGTCGACGTGAAGAGCGGCCGCGTGCGCACGCTGGTCGCCGAAGGTCACGTCCGTTCGCCGGGTTTCGCCGGCGACCGCGTCATCTTCGGCATGGACCACTTCCGCTCGCCAGTCGAGCTCTACTCGGCGAAGCGCGATGGCTCGGACGTCCGCCCGCTCACGCGGCTCAACGCGGGCAAGCTGGCCGCCGCGCGCCTCGGCCAGCCGGAGCAGTTCAGCTTCGCCGGCTGGAACGGCGAGACGG
>CAYFXF010000001.1:40508-57557 GCA_964347085.1 uncultured Gemmatimonadota bacterium
CTACGCCTGGATGGTGAAGCCGGTCGATTTCGATCCGTCCCGCAAGTACCCGGTTGCCTTTCTGATTCACGGCGGCCCGCAGGGCTCGTTCGACAACGACTTCCACTACCGCTGGAACCCGCAGACCTACGCGGGCGCGGGCTACGCGGCCGTGATGGTCGACTTCCACGGGTCCACCGGCTACGGGCAGGACTTCATCGACTCGATTAACGACGACTGGGGTGGCAAGCCGCTGGAGGATCTCCAGAAAGGGCTCGCCGCCGCGCTCGAGCGTTACTCATGGATGGACGGCGGCCGGGTCTGCGCGCTGGGGGCCTCGTACGGCGGCTATATGGTCAACTGGATCGCCGGGAACTGGCCCGACCGTTTCCGCTGCCTGGTCAACCACGACGGCGTGTTCGACGAGCGGATGATGTACTTCTCGACCGAAGAGCTCTGGTTTCCGGAGTGGGAGCATGGTGGCCCCTACTGGCGGAGTCCGGAGGGGTACGAGAAGCACAACCCGGCGCGCTTCGTCGGGGACTGGCGAGCGCCGATGCTGGTGATCCACGGCGCGCTTGACTTCCGGGTGCCGCTGGAGCAGGGGATCGCCGCCTTCACTGCGCTCCAGCGACGCGGCATCCCGAGCCAGTTCCTCTATTTCCCGGACGAGAACCATTGGGTGCTGAGCCCGGCCAACAGCGTGCAGTGGCACGAGACGGTGCTGGCCTGGTTGGAGCGCTGGCTGGGCGAGCGCCCGCGTAGCGACTAGTTGGCGTCGCGGCGGCCGCCTGGCGCCGGAGCTATGGCGACTGTCTGCTTTGGGAGAGAGACTCCTCAAACTGCTCGGCCCAGAACGCCGCAATGATGACCAAGACGACCGTCGCCGTCCCGGCCACCGCCAGGATGCTAAGGGCGGTGTCGGTCTTTCGGACCTCGAGCCGCTCGACGTCCGCCCGCGCGACGGCGAGTCGCCCGGAGGCGGTTCCTGCCGCGCTCGGGTCGGTGTAGCCGACCAGCGAGTCGGCGTCGAGGGTCGGGTTGCTCAGGTCGAAGCGTCGGCCGTCCGTCATCATGACGCGGACGCGCTTTGGCTGCCGGTCGCGTAGGACCTGATCCATCGGATCGGTGGTCGCGCTCCACTTCATGCAGGCCGAGAGCCAGGCGGCGAGCGTTAGCGGTACGAGGAGGCGCGGCAGCCAGGTGGAGCTGCGGATGCAACACACGGTGGCCTCTAGGGTGCGAGGCCCGGCGGGCTGGCTGGGGCGGGTCGGGCGCTGGGCCGGGCCGCCCTGGCGCCCATTTACCTATCTAGCGGATTCCGTGGCACCTCTCAAGTGGGCGCGGGCGGTTCGAGGTCGCCGTGGGTGGCCGGCTCAGACGTCGGATGTCATGATGAAGAGCGGCTGGCGCAAGAGCGTCTTGTACCTGGGGCGCAAGCGCTGGGGATCGTAGTACTTGTCGACGTCGATCACCTTCTTGCGGCCCGTCACCACATCTATCGGCACGCTGTCGTAGACGCCGTTCCGCAGGCTCACCAGTCGGCCGTAGCTCTTCTGCAAGATCAGATCGAGTGCCAGGTTGCCGAACGCCATGGGGACGATGGCGTCCAAGGCGTCCGGGTCGCCGCAGCGGACCAGATAGCCGAGCCGCTGGTTCACCACGTTGATTCGCCGACCGTCGTTGAACTTGGGCGACAGTTCTTTGAGCAGCAGCGAGACCTTGTCGCCAATGCCGCCCAGCTTGCGGTGACCGTACTGATCGAGCTCCTCGCCCTCGAATGACATCTCTTCCTCGTGCTGCATCTTCGCACCCTCGGAAACCAGCACCACGGAGTAGTGGCTCGGGTTGCGGTTGCGATCGTAGACCAGCAGCTCGAGCAGGCGTTCGATGTCGAAATGGTGCTCCGGTATGCAGCAACGATCGGCGGCACCGGCCATGGTGGGTATCAGGGCGGTGTAGCCTGCGTAGCGGCCGAACACCTCGATGACAAGAAAGCGTTCGTGCGAGCCGGCCGTAGTGCGCAGGCTGTGCGTGAGCTGGATGGTGCGTGCCACGCAGGTGCTGAACCCGATGCAGTAATCGGTGCCCGGCACGTCGTTGTCCATCGTCTTTGGGATCGCGACCACCTTGAAGCCTTCCTGGTGCAGCCGCAGGCCGTAGCTCAGCGTGTCGTCGCCGCCGATCGGAATCAGGTAGTCGATGCCCAGGAACTCGAGGTTCTGGAGCACTTCGGGCGTGACGTCGTTGATCTCGTCCGTGTATCTGTCGCTGATGTGCGGGGGCACGACAGCCTTGGGTAGGTGACTGGGTCGCGTGCGCGACGTGTGCAGGAACGTGCCGCCCGTGCGTCCGGCCCGGTTCACCACGTCCTCGGTGAGCGGCACGATGCACCGGCCGTTCTCGGCCCCGGGCTCGCGAACGATGTCGACCAGGCCGGCCCAACCGCGCCGGATTCCCAGCACGCGGTAACCCTCGCGCAGCGCGCGGATGGTGATCGCGCGGATCGCGGGGTTGAGACCGGGTACGTCGCCGCCGCCGGTCAGTATGCCGATCGTGCCTTTGTAGTCTGCCATCGCTACAGCCCCCCGGGGGCAGTATAGCAGACGCCGACCGGGGCGGAAGGGCCGCGGCGGATCGGCTTTCCAGGCCGGGCCGGGTGAGGTAGCTTGGGCTCATGCAAGAGCGGCCGAGCGGTCGGTCCGGGGTCAATTCTTCAGCCGTCGCCGAGCGCGACTTCTAATCGGGAGGCCAGCATGGCGGAAGAACTGGTCGGCACCATCACGCACTACTTCCCCAAGCCGGAGGTCGGGGTGCTGAAGCTCAGCTCCGGCGTCAGGGTAGGTGATGTGCTCCGCTTCCGCGGTCACACGACCGACTTCGAGCAGCAGATCACCTCGATGCAGGTCGAGCACGCGCCCGTAGACGAAGGGGCGGCGGGCTCTGAGGTGGCAATCAAGGTGAAGGAGCGCGTCCGCGCGGGCGACGAAGTCTACCGGGTAACGCCTGATTAGGGGCGGTCGCCACATGCGTCGCCGGTCGCCCCGTGCCGGGTCCGCCGCCACCCGATTCCGCCGTCCTCCACTTGCGCTTTGTCTTGGTCGACCGGCATGCCCAAGCGCAGGAACTTCCTACTAGATCGGATCGGGGACCGCGTGCCCCGCGGCGTCTACTGGCTTGCGGGAGCCTTCGTGCTCATGATCGTTTTCGCCATCGCCCTGCGGCAATCGCTAGCCTTCGACGCGCCGGACGAGTTCTGGCGCCACAAAGGTGAGCTCGTGCGGGCCGAGCTCGAGCCGTTGGGAGGCGATTCTCTCTACGCGGCCTATCAGCTCATCCTGCACTCGAGCGCCGGCTACCGGGCGCGCGGACACCTGCGCGTGCCGCGCGGGGAGGGCAGCTGGCCGGCGGTCCTGATGATTGGCGGCGTGAGGACCGGCCGCATGGCTGCCGAGCTGATTACACCGGAAGACCCGTACGTCATCCTCGGGCTAGACTACCCCTGGGAGGGCTCCACGCGACTCAACGCCTGGCAGTTCCTCGTGCAGGCTTTGAAGATCCGCCGGGCAATGCTTCAGACGCCGTCCGCCGTCCTCCTGGCGGTGGATTATCTGGAGACACGCTCCGACGTCGATATCTCCGGCCTGGTGCTGGTCGGCGCGAGCTTCGGGGCGCAGCTCATCACAGTGGCGGGGGCGCTGGACGAGCGGGCCAAGCGGGTGCTCGTCGTCTACGGCGGCGGCGACTACGCGTCGCTGCTGCGGGCGAACTTGAAGGTCAAGCCCCGCTGGCTGCGCTCGGTGCTGGCCCGGACCGGTGCCTGGCTGGTCGAGCCGATCGAGCCGCTGGACTACGTCGGCCAGATCGCGCCCCGCCGGCTCATCCTGATCAACGGTCTCGAGGACACCTGGATCCCGGCTGAGTCGGTAGAGGCGCTGTACGAAGCGGCCGGCGAGCCGAAGGAGCTCATCTGGCTGAAGGAGGGGCACATCAGCTCGCGCAACCCGGCGCTGATCGCGCGTGTCCTCCAGGCCGCCTCTCGAGCCCTGAATTCGACCGAGCCCGCGGGTGCGAGCCCCGCCGGCTCCGGGGCCGCGGGTGGGGGAGAAGTTCGATGAAGACACGGACGCTGGGTCCCGGCGCGCCTCCGGTGTCGGCCATCGGCTTCGGTGGAATGCCGCTCTCGTCGACGGGCGACCCTCTGAGGCCGAGGCGATCCGCGTGCTTCACGCCGCGCTGGACGCCGGGATGACCCTGATCGACACCGCCGACGTCTACTGCCTCGACGATCGGGACATCGGCCACAACGAGCGGTTGATCGCGAAGGCGCTCTCGACCTGGCCGGGCGCTCGCGAGATGGCGCTCGTGGCCACCAAGGGCGGGATTACTCGGCCTGGCGGGCGCTGGGAACGGGACGGGCGTCCCGCGCACCTCCGGTCCGCCTGTGAGGCTTCGCTCCAAGCCCTCGGCAGCGAGCGCATCGACCTCTATCAGTTCCACGCGCCGGATCCGGCGGTGCCCTTCGCTGAGAGCGTCGGGGCGCTGGCCGAGCTGCAGCGCGAGGGAAAGGTCCGCTGGCTTGGGCTCTCCAACGTCTCCGTCTCGCAGATTCGGGCCGCGAGTGAGCAGATCGAGGTGGTCACGGTTCAGAATCGGCTGAGCCCCTTCTTTCGCGAGACGCTTGAGACGGGTGTCGTTAAGTATTGTGCTGACGGTGGGATAGGCTTCTTGGCCTACAGCCCGGTCGGAGGTGGGCGGCTCAACCGAAAGCTGCCCGACCACCCCGTGCTCCAGCCGATCGCCCGCCGGCTCGGGGCGACGCCCCACGCCGTGGTCCTCGCCTGGGTGCTCGCGCGGTCACCGACCGTGATCGCGATCCCGGGCGCGCGGAGCGTGGAGCACGCGCTGGACTCGGTGGCCGCCGCAGACCTAGAGCTCGACGCCGACGAGCTTCGCGCGATCGACGCGGCGCACTTCTCGACCGCCTGAGCGCCGGCTTATCGGACGGATCGGCCGGCGCGTCGAGCTGGATGAGTTCGCGGACGTAGGCCTGCACGTCGCCGCCGACCTCGACGAACAGATTGCGCAGACGACCCGTATCGAGCTGGGCGGGGCCGTCGGGCTCTCGGAAGCGGAGCCCCGGCTCGCCCGAGACGACGCCCATTTCCAGCGGCCGCCAGCCTATGGCTTCGCAGGCGACCCGGAAGTCCGGGGAGCGCGCAGCGGGCAGGGTGAACAGCAGCTCGAACTCGCCGTGCGGCCCCGCCAGCATCGACCAGGCCGGCAGGTTCAGAGCTCGGGCCGCCCGCAGGGCGGCGGGATGCAGGATCTCCTCAAGGGATCGCTCGAGGCGGAAGCCGACGGCGTTGAGTCGCATCAGCTCGTCGAGGGTCGGGATCACCCCGTCGCTCGTATCCATGCAGGCGGTGGCGTAGCCACGCAGAAGCTGCCCCTCGCGGAGCCGCGGAGCCGGCCGGTAAGGCACCGCCGTTTCTCCAAACCCCCTCACCAGCTTGGCTAGGGCATAGGCACCACCGAGCCCGAGCGCTCCGGAGGCGAACAGCCGATCGCCCGGCGAGCAGCCGCGCCGGGTCAGAGGTTCGCCGTCCGCTATGCGGCCCAGCGCCGTCGCGGAGATCTGGAGGTGCGACGAGAAGTTCGTGTCACCTCCCAGAACCGCCAGATCGCAGGCCGCGCAGGCGTCCGCGACCCCGCGCTGCAGCTCGGCTAGAAACTCTGCTTCGAGGCCCGGGGTCAGGGTCTGGTTGAGCAGTAGTCCGAGCGGTTCCGCGCCGACCGCGGCGAGGTCGCTGGCGTTCACGATCACCGCCATCCAGCCGATGAGGTGCGGGTCGTCGTACAGCCCGGCCTCGATCTCCTCGACCACGGCGTCGGTGGTGAGCGCGAGCAGCAGGCTCGACCCGGGCAGACGGAAGAGCTCGGCGTCGCTTTCGCTCCGGCGGTTGAGCTGGAACGCTGGCCGCTCGAAGCCGGCCGTGAGGCGTTCGACCAGCAGGTTCTCGACTACGTTCGTCCGGAGCGCTGCGTTCATGTCGCGACCTGCAAGAGGTCCGGCACCAGGGTGAAGTAGGCCTTTCGCGCCGTCACCACCTCGCCGTCGCCCTCGACGACGAACGGCCGGTCGGCCTCGATTCGCAGACGCGTCGCGCGCCACGAGCGCGCCCCGGTCTGACCCGCGAAGCGGCCCAGCAACAGCCGGCCGAGCGCGACGACGAGGCAGGGAAGCGACGTTCGCCCGAGCAGGTGCACGAAGAAGTGGCCGCTCCCCGGCTCGTACGGCGAGTCGTAACGCAAGGCGCCGGTGAAGTGGGGGTTCTTGACGACCCCGAGGTTCTTCACGCTGGTGTGAACCGTCTCGGACTCGTCGATCGTGAGCGTCATCTCGCGGCACCTGAAACCGAAGACGGTTCTGAGCGCCGCGTAGACCATCGCCACACCCGGGGCGACGCGCTTCAAGAGATTCAGGCCGCGCTCGGAACTGTTGAACAGACGGTTGGCTTCCGCCGCCGTGCCGACACTGGCGTTGATCAGCCAGCGACGGCTCCGCAGCTGGTCCTGGTCGTCCCGGTACGTCAGCAAGCCGACGTCGTGCTGCACGGTCGCCAGGAAGTCGAGGCGAAACGGCAGGCCGTCGACCGTGCGCTCGCGGTTCAGCGGCTTGTGGAAGTCGTTGCTCGATCCCAAGCCGATCGCGCCGAGCTTGATCGACGACAGGGCGCCGCGCGGAGCGTGCGCGAGTAACGCGGTCATCACGGCGTTGACCGTGCCGTCCCCACCAGCGGCGACGAACTCGCGCTCGCCCGCCGTCAGGGCGGCGGCGACTCGTGCTGTGAGCGTCTCCGGCGTCTCGGCGACGACGAGCGTGAACGGCCCCAGGCGCTGGCGCACGCCTGCTTGGATTCGCTGCCAGCGCTCGCGGGCGCGGCCACCGCCCGCTCTTGGGTTCAGCAGTACGATCATGTTCGACCTCGCATCTTGGGCACCTCTACACGTCCTAGATCTGCTGGCGCATCGGTCGTTGGCCGAGCCAAAGCACGAAGCCCAGGTAGAAGAAGGCGAGTGCCAGCGCCCAGCCCGGCTTGTGGAGCGCCGCGACCCCAGCCAGCAGGAGGACGTAGGCGTGCACGGCGGGCGCGAGGGCGCGATGGGCCTCCGCATCGGTCTCAACCTCGTGGACCTGCCACTGCGCCAGGCCACTGACGGCGGCGCCGGCGGCGACCAGCGCCAGCCCGAGCGCGGTCGCCGGCGTGAAGCTCGTGCCGGCCCAGGCGGCGCTCACCGCGACGCCACAGCCGAGCAGAGCCAGCAGGGCGAAGCCATCGCTCACCAGGGCGGCACGGCCGCGTCCGAAGACGACCGGCAGCGTCCGGTAGCCCGTCGCGCGGTCGGCCGCGACGTCCTTGTAGTAGCCTATCAGCACGAAGTTGGCGTAGCCGAAGAAGACCAGAGCCAAGGTCGCGGCGAGCCCGACCGAGAGCTCCGCTCGGCCGCGACCCGGCCCAAGCCCGCACAGGTAGCCGATCAGCGCGACGACGCCGACGATCCAAGCGTTGTAAAACGGTCCCGCCCACCAGCGCCGCTTGAAGTAGGTGTAGGTCGCCAGGCCTGCTACGGCCGCGAGGGCGAGCGGCGCGTTCCAGCGGTTGAACAGCGTGAAGGCCGCGCCGATCGCCGCGAGACCGATGACGCTCACCGCCAGCACCGCGCGCGGTTGAATCTCACCGCGTACCAGCGGCCGATACGGCGCCGAGAGCGAGTCGGTGTCGAGCTGGAAGCAGTCGGTCAGCGCCTGGCCGAAGCCGTAGGCCAGGAAGAACGCCAGACCGAGGGTTAGCGTGCTGGCGAGCGGCAGCTGCGGCGCCAGTGCCAGGCCAGCGAGCCCGGTGATGCCGGAGACGAACATGAGATAGGGGCGCATGGTTACGAGGTAGCCGCGCAGAAAGCGGAGCGACGCCCCGCCCCCCGACGCGCGCGGCGGTGCCGTATGGGCCAGCACTAACCGCGCCCCGAACACGAAGGCGAGGGCGCCTCCCACGACGCAGAGGGCGTTCACGGCCAAGCCGATAGCGGCCGTAGCGCCTAGCGTCTCGTAGCGGTCCTGGCGCGTGTAGAAGGTGGCGTCGACCAGCCCCAGGTACAGGCTCATGGCGCCGGCCGCCACGAGCAGGACGGGCCCCAGCGCCCTCCGCTTGAGCAGGCAGTAGCCCGCCGCGTACAGGGCGGCGCAGAAGAGCGCGTCGGCGACGGGGAAGGCCGCTTCGAACCCGCGAACCAGTTCGTCGTCCTGGCCCAGGTCGGTGGCGCCGGTGAAATAGAGGGCCCAGAAGAGGACGATCAGCAGGCCGCCCGACAGTGCCGTCCAGCCCCAGACATCCCAGCTACTGATTCTCAGCGTCTCGCGCATGGCTGACTTTTCTCCAACCTCCACCCAAAAGCTGAGCCTGCTCGGTCAAGGCCGGATCAAGCCCGCTCGAGGTGCGGGCCGAATCTGCTTGACCCCGGCTTGATGTGCGCCGGCTAGGCTGAAGCTGCAGGAATCAGAGGAGGAGATCAGCGATGGCGAAGCCGAAACTCGAGATCATCGTGCTGTTCCAGAATCTCGGTGAGGGTCGGGCCTACTATGCGCGCTCGCCGGCGCCACCGCTGTCGGGCATCCTCGTCGCAGCGCTCACCCCTGACCTGGTTGACGTCAGGGTTCGACACGAGATGGTTCGGCCCATCGACTATGACACTGATGCGGACTTCATCGCGCTCAGCTTCATGGACTTCTGCGCGCCACACGCCTACGAGGTGTCGGCCCGCTTCCGCAGACTGGGCAAGCTCGTAGTGGCGGGCGGCAAGTATCCCTCGACCTTCTCGGAGGAAGTCGCCGCACATTTCGACGCGGTCGTCGTCGGCGAGGCGGAGCCAGTCTGGGCCCGTGTGGTGGGGGACATGGTGAACGGGAAGCTGCGAAAGATCTATCGCGCCCCCTTCAGCCCATCGCTCGAGAACATTCCGCCGCCGCGCTACGACCTGGTCGAACCTGTGTTCGCGGCGCCGGTCGTCACTGAGGCGACGCGCGGCTGTCCGTTTCAGTGCACTTACTGCCAGCTCAACATCGAGCGTAAGCCCTATCGGGTCCGGCCGATCGAAGACGTGATCCGCGACCTGAGCGCCACGTCGCGGCTTCCGTATCAGAAGCGGAAGCTGGCGATGCTCTACGACAACAACCTCGGCGGCGACATGGGCTATGCGAAGGAGCTGTTGCGTGAGATCGCCCGGCTCGACCTGTGGGCGTTGGGCGTACAGTTCAGCTTTAACTGCCTTTACGACGACGAGTTCGTCGATCTGCTGGCCGAGGCGCGTTGCGGGATGGCGTTCATAGGGCTCGAATCACTGAACGAGCCGAGCCTGCTGGCGGTGAAGAAGCGGCACAACCGGGTGCGCGAGTACGAGCTTCAGTTCCGTAAGCTTAAGCAGCGGGGCATCCTCACGTTTACCGGCATGATGCTGGCCCTGGACGAGGACACGCCCGGCTACTACGAGACCGTGCCGCGGAAGCTCGAAGAGGTCGATCCAAGCGCGGTACTCCTCTCCATCTCGATCCCCATCCCCGGCACGCCGTTCCACCGCCAGCTCTCAGACGAGGGCCGCATCTTCGACCATGATTTGGCTCACTACGAGGGCGACCATCTGGTGTTCTGGCCGAAGCGCGTCTCGCCCGACGAGGTGTTCCGGGCGTTCCGGAACATCAACTGGACGTTCTACTCGTGGCGCAACATCCTCAGGCGCGGCTGGCGGTTTGTCTCGACGTATCTGAAGAGCAGGCACGCTCGCCAGCGGCTTTTCCGGGCGGCGCTGCTCCTCTACGTGTATCTGAAGCTATCGGTATTTCAGCGCCATCACGCGCGGGAGAAGGTGTTCGCGCTGCCCGGGCCGGGGCTCGACGCGGGGACGCCGCGGCAGGGCGTCGTTGACGAGGCGGCGGCCGGCGCGGCCGAGACGTCGGCCACTGCCGCTCAAGCGGCCGCGGTGTGAGGCACGCCGCCCTGTACGCGAGCCCGGCGGGCGGCGGAGAGGCCATGCGGCTAGATTCTCGACGAAGCTGCAACCGATGCCCGTGGGTTGATGAGCGATCCCTTCGCCGAATACGAGGCGCTGCGCGAACGGGTTGAGGCGTCTCGGAGCGGGAGGGCCGGGCCCCCGACCGCGCGCCGGACCTGGCGGCGCAGACTCAGCCGCTGGCTCTTGCGTGCGCTGGCCGTTGGCGCCGTCCTGGCGCTACCCTTCTACCTGCTGGTCGGCGGGTCGGTCTTAGCCTATCGCCTGTTCGCGATCCCGACCTGGCCGTCCCTCTTGGTCGGTATGCTGCTGACCGCGCTCGTGCTGCTGCTCTACCTGGCGCGGGTAGCGAAGCGATTGTCGGGCCGGCGCCAGTTGCCGGGCCCCGTCTGGCAAGTCGTGATCGGGGTGGTGGCCGCCTACTGCCTCTACGCGCTCGTCTACGTGTCGAGCCTCAACGTCAAAGCCCCGGATATCCGAGCGGAGTACCGGAGTCTGCATCCGCTGCTGCGCGTGGCGACCAGCACCTTCATAATTCTCGATAGCGACCTGGTGATCACCGACATGGAGCGACAGGCGGAGGACTACCCGCGAATGGGGCTACCCGTCTACGAGCGGTCCCTCCACTTTGTGCAGACGGATGGCTACGCGCACGCGGTCGACCTGCGCACGCTCGGCCGAGCCGAGTGGCGCGTTCTTCTCACGGGCCTCTATTTCCGAGTGACGGGGTTCAGAGTCTTCCGGCATGTGGGCACGGCGGACCACCTGCACGTATCTTTGCCAGTGCCGGCCCGCGGCTTGCCCGACGCTAACCGGAGCCGGGTGACATGGAGGAATTGATCCGCTGCTGGGACGGCGAGTTCGTCGCGCTGCGACATGACCGCGCTGCGGACGCCTGGATGTTCATCGCCATTCACTCGCTGCGGCTCGGCGATGCCTCCGGCGGTACGCGGATGGGATTGTACGACACACCGCTGGATGGCCTGAGGGACGCGCAGCGGCTGGCCGCCGGAATGACCTACAAATGGGCGGGTGTCGATTTCCCGCAGGGCGGTGGCAAGGGGGTGATCGCGTTGTCGCGGCCGGTGAACGACGGCGAGCGTGACCGATTGCTCGAGGACTACGGGTGGCTGGTCGAGTCCCTACGCGGCAGCTTCTCCACCGGCGCCGATCTCGGCGTGGGTCCGGAGCAGGTGGAGGTGATCGCCCGGCGAACCAGTCACGTTCATGGGCTGCGCGGCGCCGGGGATCCAGGTCCCTGGACGGCGCTCGGCGTCTTTACCGCCATCCAGGCCGTCGCGCGTGCGTTGTTCGGGTGCGCCGATCTCAGCGGCCGCGCCGTTCTGGTCCAGGGGATGGGTGCTGTCGGGCTACCGCTCTGTCGCCGGCTGGCCGCGGCGGGGGCGCAGCTCAAGGTCGCCGACGTGGAGGCGCCGCGTGCGGCCGCCATTGCGGTTGAGCTCGGCGGGGTGGCAGTCGAGGCAGCGCACGCCTATGCGGAGGCTTGCGATATCTTCGCGCCTTGCGCCATGGGTGGGATTCTGGATCGCGAAACGATCCCACAGCTGCGTTGCCGGGCTGTGGCCGGCTCGGCCAACAACCAGCTCGCGACGCGTGAGGACGCCGAGCGACTGTTGGAACGCGGCATCCTGTACTCGCCTGACTTCATCAGCAATGCGGGCGGCGCAGTCGCGCTCTGCGGCCTAGAGTCGCTGGGCATGACGGAAGATTTGGTGACGCAGAAGATCCTGACGATTGGCAATACGTTGGACTCTGTGTTCGAGGAAGCGAGGCAGAACGGCGAGACCCCGCTGCGCGCGGCGGAGCGCCGGGCGCAGCGCGTTTTGGAGCGCGGTCCTGCGCCGTAGGCTCGAGGGTCGGCATGCGCTGTGAATCTTGCGGCGCCGAGGTCGCCAGCGGCGCCAGCTACTGCCCGCGCTGCGGCGCTCAAGTCGTGTCAGCGGCTGCAGCCGAAGGGGCCGAGGCGATTCGGCTCCGGCTCGAGCGCGCTCTGGGCGAGCGCTACGAGATCCTGCGACTGCTCGGCCGCGGTGGCATGGGCGCCGTCTATCTGGCCCGCGAACGCGCGCTCGAGCGTCTCGTCGCGATAAAAGTGCTGCCCCCGCAGACGAGCGCGGCCCGAGTTCGCCGCCGCTTTCAGCGCGAGGCACGGACTGCTGCCGCGCTCACCCATCCGAATATCGTCCCGCTCCACAGCTTCGGAGAGGCCGAGGGTCTGCTCTATTTCGTGATGGGGCACGTGCAGGGGGAATCGCTCGGCGATCGCCTGCGTCGTGAGCCGAAGCTGGCGGAGCAGGAGGCTCAAGAGATCCTGGCCGCGATCGCCGACGCGCTCGATTACGCCCACCGGCACGGCGTCGTTCATCGTGATATCAAGCCGGACAACATCTTGATCGACGATGAGACAGGTCGTCCGCTGCTCACCGACTTCGGCATCGCCCGCCCCCAAACCGGCGGCGAGACGTTGACTGAGACCGGGACAGTGGTCGGCACGCCGCACTACATGTCGCCGGAACAAGCACTCGGCCAGCGTGAGCTGGACGGGCGCAGCGACCTCTACTCGCTGGCGGTGGTCGGCTATCAGATGCTGACGGGAAGTCTGCCATTCGCCGCTTCCAGCGCTCAAGACTTGCTGAGGCAACTCGTCACCCAGGCGCCGACCCCGATTGAATGGCTCAAGCCCGACATCGCCCCCCATCTCGCCGCCACGATCACCCGCTGTCTGGCCAAGAGTCCGTCCGACCGCTGCTCGGACGGTCGTGCGTTCCGCGAGGCGGTTACGCAAGTCGGGGTAGAGCTGGATGAGCTTGCCGAGGATTCCGCTGCGCTGGAGGCCCGCTGGGTCTGGATCGTCGCCAGCGAGATCGCGCTCGCCTATCTCGCTTGGGGAGTCTGGGCGGCCAACGACTTTCGGGGTTTGCCTGGCGCCGGCATCTTCGTGGTGGTCGCCCTTGGCCTGCCCCTGCTGTTCCTGACCCAAGCGCTGGTCCGGATTTACGAGGGCGGCCAGCCCGGAGCGGTGCTGCGCGCGTTCCTCCGGCAGCCGGCCTGGTGGTCGTTCTGGTATCCGCGCCGGCTGCGCCGGCGTGACGATGTCTGGGAGCAGTTGCCGCCGGGCGCCAAGCGCCTCAACGCTTTTGGCGCGTTCCTTTTCGTCGCGAGCGGGGTGGTCGTGCCGTTCGCGATCGGGGCTATGCTGTCGCCCTCTTTGGCCGCGAGCCTCGGCTACGGGTTGATCGCGCCGTTGGTGGGTGTGTCGGCGGCCATCGTCTACGTGCTGCTGGCGATCGACCGGTTCGGTCGGGGGCTGGGTTTGAGCAGCCCGGTTGCCCAGCGTTTGGTGCTGGGTCCTCGCTCGCCGGCTCTGCTGCGTAGGCCCGAGGTCGCGCAGCTGTTGGCCGGCGGCGCGATCGCGACTGACGAGTCGACCACCGGCCCACGAGCGGCGACGGAGTACGTGCAGGAGATCGGCGAGCGTGCCCGGATGCTGAGCGGACCGGCGCGTGCGCTGGGCGTGCAGGCAACGGCGGCCGCCCGGTCACTGCACGCCGCGATGCGTGCGCTCGACGCCGATCTAGAGTCGGCTGTCGCGCCGAGCGAGATCGAAGCGAGGGTGCGCGAGCTGGGTGAGGAGAGCGAAGACGAGCCATCCGATCGCCGCCTCCTGCGACAGTTCTTGCGCACCCAGCTCGCGGAGGCGCGTCAGGCGCAGCAGCGACAGGGCGGGGTCGCGGCTCGGCGGGCCGAGCTACTCGACCTTCTCAAGAATCTGCACCGGATGACGCAGCAGCTCGGCCGCGTCTCACCTGAAGCTGTTGCAGGGGGCGAACTCGAAGAGCGACTGCGTGTTGTTCTTCGTTTGGCCGAGAAGGTGGGCGCGCCGGGGCCGGGCGATCGGTCTGCCAGCTGAGGGCCTGAGCGCCTGGCCCCGGCGTCGTGTCAGCGGACCGCCGAGATCGGAACCTTGACGCGGGTCCGCTCCCACTCCATCACGAGCATGGCCGTATCGCCCTCACCGGGCTCCGCCCGCATCGTGAACATCTCGACGTGCTCTTCGCTCGCGCCGGCAGCTACGATCGCGCGACCGACCTCTTGTGCTTGCACATCCGCGGTGTAGCGGCTCTCGTGGCCCCACTGGCTGATGGATCGGTTGACCACGATCTCCCACTGCGATTCACCGGGCACCGTATAGAGCGAGTAGCTCCCGGGCTCGATGCTTATTCCGGCCACCTCGAGCGCGACCGCCGTATGAAGCATCGTCGGCTCGTTGGCGCCCGTCCGCCACAAGCTTCCGTAGGGTACCAGTCCGCCCATGATCGACCGTCCGCGCGCGGACGGCCGCCCGTAGCAGACCTTTACCGTTTTGTCTTGGATCTTGAAGGTCACCGAGTCGAGAGGGCTACGCCGCGTGGCCGGCGGCATGCGATCGCCAGTCATGATGATGCAGGCGAGTTCAGGCTCCTGTGCCGCGGTGTGGGTCGGCGCCGGACCCGCGAACGCGACGGCCGGGCCGAGCGCGATGGTGAGGATCGCGCAGCTCAGAGTCCTCATTCGTCCCATAACGTCTCCGCTCTGGTTGGGGGTCTTGGATCATGCCCTAGGATAACGGCCCGAAGATACACTGGGCCGGCCGCTCAGGCGAGGCGCGAGCGTGCGACTGCATGGCGCGGTACTTGCCCCGGGCTCGCTCCCGGGCGATGCTAACGCCACCTCAAGCGAACGCAAGAACCCAGTCCATTCGAGAGGTCATCTATGTCTAACGCGCTCTACAAGACGCCACTCCCAGTGAACGAACCGGTGCGTGACTATGCGCCAGGAACCGCCGAGCGGGAGAGCCTCAAGGCCAAGTTGGATGAGCTGGCCGCACAGCAGCTCGACATTCCGCTGATTATCGACGGGAAAGAGGTCCGGACCGGTGACACGCGGGACTTCAGCATGCCGCACGACCACGGGCACGTGCTGGCGACCTGGCAGAAAGGCGGGCGGAAAGAGATCGAGGCGGCGATCGAGTCCTCGCAGCGGGCATCCAAGGAATGGTCGCTCTGGCCGTGGGAGGATCGCGCCGCGGTATTCCTCAAGGCCGCCGATCTTCTGGCCGGCCCCTGGCGCGACACGGTGAACGCGGCCACCATGCTGGGCCAGAGCAAGACGGCGCACCAGGCGGAGATCGACGCGGCCTGCGAGCTGATCGACTTCTGGCGCTTCAACGCATACTTCTCCGAGAAGATCTACGCCGAGCAGCCGATGTCGGCGCCCGGCATGTGGAACCGGATGGACCACCGGCCGCTGGAAGGCTTCGTCTACGCCATAACGCCGTTCAACTTCACCTCGATCGGCGGGAACTTGCCCACGGCGCCGGCGATCATGGGTTGCGTGTCGCTGTGGAAACCGTCGCGCACCTCGATCTACAGCAACTATTTCGTGATGAAAGTGTTGCTCGAGGCCGGTCTGCCCGAAGGTGTGATCAACTTCGTGATCGGCGACTCGTCGGAGCTGACGGAGGCGGTCATCCCGAAGCGTCACTTCGCCGGCATCCATTACACCGGCTCGACGGGCGTCTTCCTGAAGCTGTGGCGGAGCGTCGCCGAGAACCTGCCCGGCTACCTCAACTATCCGCGGATCGTCGGCGAAACGGGCGGTAAGGACTTCGTGCTGGCGCACGCCAGCGCCGACGCCACGGCGCTCAACGTCGCGCTCCTCCGCGGCGCGTTCGAGTATCAGGGTCAGAAGTGCAGCGCCGTCTCACGCGCCTACATCCCGGAATCGATCTGGCCGCGGGTGAAGGAGGAGCTGCTCGATATGGTCGCCGGCATCCGCATGGGCGACCCGCGCGACTGCCGGCACTTCCTGTGTCCCGTCATCGATGAGAGCGCCTTCGAGAGTATCGGCGGGTACATCGACGAGGCGAAGCAGAGCCCTGAGATGGAGGTGCTCGCCGGCGGCAAGCGTGACAACAAGAGAGGCTACTTCATCGAGCCCACCGTCGTGCTGAGCCGAGACCCCAGGTCACGGTTGATGTGCGAGGAGATCTTCGGCCCGGTGCTCACGCTGCACGTCTACCCCGACCAGCGATGGAAGGAGACGCTTCAGCTCGTCGATTCGTCGGCGGACTACGCCTTGACCGGTGCGATCTTCGCGCGCGATCGGAAGGCGATCGCCGAGGCCAGCCAGGCCCTGCGCTATGCGGCGGGCAACTACTACATCAACGATAAGCCCACCGGCGCCGTCGTCGGACAGCAGCCGTTCGGCGGCGGCCGCGCCAGCGGCACGAACGACAAGGCGGGCTCCGGGCTCAACTTGATCCGCTGGGTATCGCCGCGGACCATCAAGGAGAACAACGCGCCGCCCCGCGACTACACCTACCCGTTCATGGCGGCAAAATAGCGCGAGTTCAGCCCCCGCCCTCCGGCTCGCCGGCCGCGGCACGTGGCCGGCCAACGCAGGTTGGCCGACTACACCCGCACGGTCCAGCCCCACCGGGAAATGAACTGGCGCAAGGCTCAGCCGCCGAACATATTGAAGTCGTACGAGCCGGCTCAGACTTCGTCGTCGGGGGGTGGCCCGATGCAGTGCCCGGCTTGCGGAGAGCGCACGGCAGCAGCTCAATATTACCGCGTCAACAGCGTGAGCGAGGGCGTTCAGCACCTCTGCCGCCCCTGCTGGCTGATGCTGCGCAAGTCGGAGCGCGACGACTGGCGCTACTACCGCGGCGCCGCCCGGCTCATTTTGCTCTACACGGTGTTGCCCGTCGTGGTGAGCGCGATCATCGTCTGGCTGCTTGCGGTCTGGATATTGTGAAGAACTGTCAGCACTGCGGGATGTATATTCCGGACGGCACGCATCGCTGTCCGCACTGTCGCGGAACCCATCCGCGGGGCAGCTGGGTGTTCCAGGCTTTCTTGATTGCGGTGGTGGCCGCCACGGCGGCCGCAGTGATACTGCTAAGGTAGAGCAGCCGGTCCCACCGTCAGAAAGGCGGTGGCC
>CAYFXF010000001.1:57567-75322 GCA_964347085.1 uncultured Gemmatimonadota bacterium
TTGGCTTGCGGAAGCGGGGGCGCGACTGGTCGAGAAGACGCTGCAACTCGGAGTCGCTGAGCTCGTAAGGGTCCTGGCTGTGACGATGACTGGGCAGGGCGACTGTGCGCTCGTCTCCGGGATCGCCATGAACAGGTCGGAAGACGAGCTCGGAGCGCCCGTGCTCGCGCTCCGCCACCCAGGCCTGGCCGGAACGGTCGGTGAATTTCCGGGCCATGATCGGAGCCTCCGTAGCTTTCGAGTCCGCCGCCGGTAAGCGGCCGCCGGTGCCGAACCCGCGACCACCGAATATTACGGCGGCGACGCAGCGATTCCAGGGCCTGAGGCAGCGAGGTAGCGGACTTGGCCGAGGCACGTGAGTTCACAGATGCCGCGGGGCGCCGTTGGCAGGTCTCTTACACGCAGGCCGGCGTGCGCGGCATGATCACTATGAAGCAGATCGTCTTTAGAGCGCTCGACGGCGAGGAGCGGTTCCTGACCGTGCACCCGGGCTACCTGGAGAGCGCCGACGATCACCGCCTGGAGGTGGCTCTATCGCAAGCACAGACCGTAGTCCCGCCCTGGTAGTGGCGATCACCGCTCTGACCATGTTCTCCGGCTGCGGGCCCCGTAACGCGCCCTCACCAGCGGAGTCGAGCGTGACGGTGACGGGGCGAGTGCGTGTTGCCGGCAGTACGCCGTTCGAGCAGGTTCTGATCGAGCCCGCCGACACGGCTCAGTCGGCGGTGGAAGCGGCCGGCGAGTACCGGGATGAGCTGCGCCGCCTGGCTGGCGCCAAGGTGAGGGCCACCGGTAGGCTGACGGCAGCGCCGATGGCCGATCGCCTCGCGGTCTCCGACTATTCGATCCTCGAGATCGCCGGCCACACACCCTATGTCGGTACGTTGGAGGTGGGCGCGACGGGCGCGGCCGTGAGAACTGCCGACGGCGTGGGCCGACCCATGACAGGAGCACCGGCCGAACTGCTCAAGCATGCGGGTGCAAAAGTATGGGTCATCCTCGACTCCAACGGTGCGGTGAAAGGCTATGGTATCATCCGGGAACGGTGAGCGGGGCGGGGTCGACCCACAGTTCCAGATGTTCGACGAGACGCCGCGCGAAGACGAGCTCCACTCGGTCGCCTACGACGACGAGATCTGGACGGTCGTCCTGCAGACGCGGGAGTGCGCCGACCGGCTCTTCCGGGGACGGTTTCTCTTCCGCTCACAGGGCCGCGAGCTGCGCACGGCTGACCTCTTCATCGAGCCGACCTCCGACGAGGTGGTGGAGCGCGCTGCGAACTTCGAGGAGCACCTGCTCCACGACCTGATACGATCTCTCTCCTGAGAAACACAAGCAGCACCAGAGTTTGGGCTTGCGCCTGGCGACCTCAAACGATCTCTAGGCGGGGCCCGGTCGCTCTCGTCCTGCTGGCGCTCCTGGCGGCCTGTCAGCCCCCCGCGGGCACCGGTCCGGTCGCCGCGCCGCGGGAAGGGCCGCCGCGGCCGCTTCCCTCCGGCGCAGGGCTGGTGCGGACCGGGCGGGCGCCGGAGCTCGGGCGCGCGCTCGGCGGGGAGCGGGCCGACTTGCTGGCGGCGCTGGGTCGCTCGCTCGGCTGGTTCGAGCGACCGTCGAGTCGGGACTATTACCCGGTCGGCCAGATCACCCACGAGCGGGCAGAGGCGAGCGTCTGGGCGTTTCGCGCGCTGGTGAGAGGTGCCCAAGCGGACGAGACGCTGGCCCAGCGCATTCGGTCCGAATTCGACTTCTACTCCAGTCGCGGCAGCGACGGTAAGGGGACCGTGCTTTTCACCGGTTACTACTCGCCCACCTTCAAGGCGGCGCGACAGCGGAGCGAGCTCTACCGCCATCCCCTTTACCGACGCCCGGACGACCTGGTCGTCGATCCGCAGACCGGTGAGACCAGGGGGCAACGGGTGGGGGAGCGGATCCTCCCCTACCCGACGCGGGCGGACATCGAGAAGTCGGGCATGCTCGCGGGGACCGAGCTGGTCTGGCTGGCCGACCGGTTCGAGGCCTATCTGATCCACATCCAAGGCTCGGCCGCGCTGGAGCTGCCGGACGGGTCGATCCTGCGGGTCGGTTACGCCGGGGTCAACGGGCGTCCTTACGTGAGCGTGGCCCGCGAGCTGGTGGCGGACGGGCTGCTGACCGAGGACGAGCTGAGCGCCGACGAGGTGCGGGCCTATTTCCGCGCCCACCCCGAGAAACTCGGGCCCTACCTGCAGCGCAACCCACGCTTCGTGTTCTTCCGCGAGGTCGTTGCTTCGGAGTGGCCGGCCGGCTCGCTCGGTTTTCCGGTCACTCCGCTGCGCACCCTGGCCACGGACAAGACGGTGTTCCCGCCGGGTGGCGTCACGCTCGTCGTCACGCGCGCGCCGAACGGAGCCGGCGGCTTCCGGAGCTTCGAGGCGTTCATGCTCGATCAGGACAGCGGGGGTGCCATCCGCACGCCCGGTCGCGCCGACATCTACTTCGGCGTCGGTGCGGACGCGGCGCAGCGTGCTTCGGGCCAGCACACGGAGGGCCGTCTCTTCTACCTGTTCCTGCGGCCGGGACGCGTCGCATACTGGCGCGCCCGCATGCAGGAGGGTGGCTGACCGCCGTGATCGGTGGCTTGGAGATTCGGCGAGCGGGCCCTAAACTGATGCGTTGCAGCGCAGATTAGGCGGCTAAGAGGACGGTCCGCAGTGAGCGAACGAATCGACGTTGGGCTGCTAGGGGTGACCGGCACCGTCGGGTTGCAGCTCGCGCAGCTGCTCCAGCGGCACCCGTGGTTCCGCCTGACCGAGGTCGCGGCGTCGCCCGGCTCCGCCGGGCGTCGGCTCGGCGCGGCGCTGGCCGAAGCCGGCACCGCCGGCGAAGTAGAGCTCAGCCCAGAGCTTCTCGACCTCGCCCTTCGCGAGCCCGATGACGACTGGAGCGCACCCCTGCTGCTCTCGGCACTGCCCAGTCCGGTGGCGGGACCGCTCGAGGTGGAGCTGGCGCGACGCGGCCACGCCGTGGTGAGTAACGCTTCGGCCCACCGCATGGATTCCGACGTTCCGCTGATCATCCCCGAAATCAACCCCGGGCACCTCGCCCTGCTCGAGCGCCAGCGGGCTCGCTGGCCGGGAGCGCTCATCACCAACCCCAACTGCTCCGTGGTCGGGTTGACGGTCGCGCTGGCCCCGCTGCACCGCGGCTTCGGCGTCGACGCTGTCACGGTCACCACGTTACAGGCGCTGTCCGGGGCGGGGCGGCCCGGCCCGGCGGCGGCCGAGATGTTGGACAACGTGCTCCCGTACATAGCGGGTGAAGAGGAGAAGCTCGCGTGCGAGCCGCAGAAGATCCTCGGCGAGCTGACGGGCGGGGACGTGCGCCCGGCGCCCTTCCCGGTGAGCCCGCAGACGCATCGCGTGCCCGTGTCGCACGGGCACACCCTGGCCGTCTCGGTCAAGCTCGGCCGCCCGGTCAGCTCCGGCGAAGTGGCGCAGTCGATCGCCGACTACAGGGGCCCCCCGCTCGAAGCGCGGTTGCCGTCCGCGTCCGAACGACCTCTCGATCTCCTCGGCGAACAAGACCGGCCGCAGCCGCGACTTGACCGCGGGCGCGGGGGCGGCATGACGGTCAGCGTGGGACGCGTGCGGCCCTGTGAGACGCTGGACGTCAAGTTCTCTGTCTTGGTGCATAACCTGATCCGCGGTGCGGCCGGGGCGGCCCTGCTCAACGCCGAGCTCTGGCATGCGCAGGGCGCTGGGATGCGGGCGCCGGCGCGATGATCGTCTACAAGTTTGGCGGGACCTCTCTGGCGGACGCCGAACGCATCCGCCACGCCGCGAGACTGGTAGGGGAGTGTGAGGGTCCACGGGCGGTCGTGGTCTCGGCGTTGGCAGGGGTCACGGACGATCTGGTCGAGCTGGCGGCGTCCGCGGGGCGCGGGCCGCACGGGCTCGCCGTCCGGCTGAGTGCGCTCGGCGAGCGGCACGGAGAGGTCGCCCGCTCGTTGCTCGGCGATTCGCCCGAATTGGAGTCGGCGCGCCGCGCCATCGCCGACGTCCTCGAGGGGCTGGAGGCCGCGGTCGCCGGCGCGCAAAGCGACGAGCGCCCTGGCGAAGGCCTGGCCGATGCGGTGACCGCGGCCGGCGAAGACCTCTCGGCGGCCCTGCTGACGGAGGCGCTGACCCAGGAGGGACTCTCGGCGGTGCGCGTCGACGCGCGCCGCGTGGTCCGCACCGACGATCGCAGCGGCGGCGCGGTCCCGAACGACGAGGAGACCCGGCAACTCGTTCGCGCGATACTGGGCCCCCTGCTCGCCGAGGGTAAGATCCCGGTCATCCAGGGCTTCATCGGGGCCACCGCTCAGGGCGTGACGACGACTCTGGGCCGGGGTGGCTCTGACTTCACCGCGGCGATCGTCGGGGCCGCGCTGGAGGCGGACGACGTCTGCCTGTGGACCGACGTGGACGGCGTGCTCTCCGCGGAGCCGGGGTTCGTCAGCGCTGCGAGGGTGCTGCCGGAGCTGGGGTACGAGGAGGCCGTCGAGCTGGCCTACTTCGGCGCGCGTGTGGTCCATCCGGCGGCGGCCAAGCATGCGGCGGCGCGCGACGTCTCCTTGCGGGTGCGCAACGCGCAACGACCGGCCGAGCCTGGCACGTTGATCCGGCATGACACGCGGCGCGCGGTCGGGGTGGCGGCGGTGGCGGCTAAGCCGGGGATTACCCTGGTGAAGGTCCGCTCGCGACCGCTCTTCATGGCCTACGGTTTTTTGGCACGGGCGTTCGAGGTGCTGGCGCGTCACCGGCTGCCGGTCGATCTGGTGGCCACTTCGCACACGGCGACGGCCTTCACCCTCGACGAGACCGAGGGGTTGGCGACGGTTCGCGATGAGCTGGCGGAGTTCGCTGAGGTGGAGGTCGTTCCCGATCTGGCCACGGTGAGCGTGATCGGACACGGACTGCTCCAGGAGCCTGGCATCGCCGCCCGCGTTTTTGCGGCGCTCGAGCCTACACCGGTCCGTCTCATCTCGCAGGCGTCCGACGTCTGCCTCAGCTTCCTCGTCGACGGCGCGGCGGCACGCGACGTCGTGCGGCGACTGCACGCCGCTCTAATCGAGACGCGCGGGGCGGCCGACACCCAGACGGAAGCCGGGGTCGAGTCGTGAGACTGGCGCTGGTTGGCTACGGACGCATGGGCCAGATGGTGGACGAAGTCGCCCGCGCGCGCGGGCACGAGATCGTGGCCCGGCTCGACCTCGAGGACAACCGTAACGCGAGCGGTCTCAGGCCGGACCGTCTGGCGGGTGCCGACGTGGCGATCGAGTTCAGCGAGCCCGAGGCGGCGCCGGCCAACCTGGAAGCCCTGGCCAGCTGCAGGGTCGACGCCGTGGCCGGCACGACGGGTTGGTACGAGCAGCTTCCCGCCGTTTGTAAGGCGGTGGAGGAGGCCGGTACCGGTCTCATCTACGCGCCAAACTTCTCGCTCGGCGTGCAGGCGCTTTTCCAACTCGTGCGCCAGGCGGCCGCGCTGTTCGAGCGACTGGAGGACTACGACCCGTACATCCTGGAGGCACACCACCGGCACAAGCTCGATCAACCGAGCGGCACGGCGCGCCAGCTGGCGGACCTGCTGCTCGCGGAGCTGACGCGCAAACGCCGCTGGGCGTCGCTGCCGGGTGAGGAGGGAGCCGATCCCACGACGCTGCAGGTGGCCGCAGTGCGGGCGGGCGAGATCCCGGGGCTGCACCGAGTGGTGTTCGAGGGGCCGGACGACAGCATCGAGCTCCGGCACGAGGCCCGCAATCGACAGGGTTTCGCGCGCGGCGCCGTGGCGGCGGCCGAGTGGATCCACGGGCGCAGCGGGGTGTTCACACTCGAGGACATGTTGAGAGAGCGATGGAGCTGAGCGCTTTTCGCGGAACCGGTGTGGCTCTGGTGACGCCGTTCACGGCTGGCGGCGCTGTCGATTACCAGCGGCTCGAGGCGCATGTCGAGTTCCAGGTCCGGAGCGGCGTCGAGTTCCTCGTGCCGTGCGGCACGACGGGAGAGGGCGCCACTCTGAGCCCGGCCGAGCAGGGTGAAGTCATCGCGACCGCCGTGAAGGTCGCCGCAGGCCGCGCCGCCGTGATGGCGGGGGCGGGTGCCAACGACACGCGCCGCGCGGTGGAGCTGGCACGCGCCGCCCGGGCGGCGGGTTGCGATGCGGTGCTCTCGGTGAGCCCCTACTACAACAAGCCCACCCCGGCGGGCCTGGTCGCCCACTACCGCGCTATCGCGGAGGCGGTAGACGTGCCCGTCTTTGTCTACAACGTGCCGGGGCGAACGGGCGCCAACGTGAGCGCCGAGGTGCTGTTCCAGATCGCCGGGATCGAAAACATCCGCGGGGTGAAGGAAGCATCGGGCGACCTGGGCCAGGTGATGGAGATCGTCGCGGGCCGCTCGGATGACTTTCTCGTTCTGTCCGGCGACGACGCGTTGACTCTACCGATCATCGCGCTGGGCGGTGACGGCGTCATCTCGGTGGTCGCGAACGAGGCGCCCGTCCTCATGTCAGACATGGTACGCGCAGCGTTGGCAGGAGATGCGCCTCGCGCGCGAGAACTCCACTATCAGCTGTTGCCCTTGATGGAGGCGAACTTTGTCGAGACCAACCCGATCCCGGTGAAGAGCGCGCTCGAACTGCTTGGCCTCATGCCGGCCCACTTTCGACTGCCGCTCGTACCGATCAACCCCGGCAACGTGGAGCGGCTGCGCTCGGCCCTGCGCAGCGCGGGGCTACTCAGGTGAGTGGGCCGGAGACGCTCAAGGCCGAGATCGAACGCTGGACCGGCGCAATCGCCCCCTCGGATCCGCAAGCCGCCCGCCGCGCCGTGGACCGGCTGCTCGAAGCGTTGAGCGCTGGGTCGGTCCGGGCGGCGGAGGCCGGGCCCGAGGGCTGGCAGGCGGTGGAGTGGGTAAAGGCGGGGATCTTGCTCGCCTTTCGTGTGGGCCGTACCGCCCGCTACGAGGGTCCGGCTCAACGGTATTTCGACCGCGATACGCTGCCGCTGCGTGAGACGGACGGCGTGGCCGACAACGTGCGAATCGTCCCCGGCGGGACGTCGGTACGCGCTGGGACCTACCTCGCTCCGGGTGTGGTGATCATGCCGCCCGCCTACATCAACGTCGGCGCCTACGTTGGTGAGGGGACGATGATCGACTCCCACGCCCTGGTGGGCTCCTGCGCACAAATCGGCGCGCACGTCCACATCAGTGCCGGGGCTCAGATCGGGGGCGTGCTGGAGCCGATCGGCCTGCGGCCGGTCATCATCGAAGACGAAGTCGTCGTAGGGGGTAACGCCGGCGTGTTCGAGGGCGCCCTGGTCGGCCGCCGAGCTGTCATCGCGCCCGGCGTCAACCTGACCGGCTCGACTCCGGTCTACGATCTGGTCCAGGGCACCGTCTACCGGTCGGAGCCCGGTCGGCCGCTAACCGTCCCCTCCGGTGCGGTCGTAGTGCCAGGCTCGCGGGCGGCGCCAGGCGAGTTCGCTCGGGCCCAGAGGCTGCAGCTCTACGCGCCGGTCATCGTGAAATACCGGGACGAAAAGACCGACGCGGCGACGGCGCTCGAGTCGGCGCTTCGTTAGCCGCGCGACGGCGTCGCGCGGAACGCCGCGGTCCCGGGATCCTCGGGGCGTCACCGTCTCGCGCGGCCCCAGAGGTCGGCGCGTCAGCTCACGGGCGCGATTCCTGTGTGCCGGCCCACCTCACCTTGTCTCGATGGTTGGGCACAGTTCTATTCCGCTCGTGCGGGCGGGCACGCCGAGGGCGAAGCGGCGTGTGGAACCAAGAGCGGCGCGGCGCGAGTCGAGTCGGGCGGCCGCCCGATCGAACGCTCGTTCGAGAGCAACGGAACCGCTGATTGGCGACCCGCTCGCGCCGCTTCGATTGACCACGACACTAAGCTCGCGGAGATGAAGCTCCAGATCACAGTCGGAGATCCGTCCGGGATCGAGGCCCCCCTCCTCGTCCTCCCCTGGTGCCAGGGGCCTGAGGAGCTGGCCGAACGGCCCACGGCCAACCTCGACCCGCTCGACGAGCTGCTCGGGCTCGCGCTGACCCGGGTGGTCACCAGCGGTGATTTTCGAGCCCGCCGAGGCGAGACGCTGCTACTCTACCGCCAGGGGGAGAAAGGGCCCGACCGGGTACTTCTGGTCGGGGTCGGGGAACGAACCCGCCTCAGCTCGGAGCGCCTGCGCGAAGTGGGCGGCCACGCCGCGCAGCGGGCCGGCGAGCTGCGGCTGACCGAGCTCTGCGTCGGGGTCGCTCCCGGCTGGCTCTCTCGCGCGCTCGACCTGCAGGCGGCCGTTCGGGCGGCCGTCGAGGGGATCGTGCTCGGCTCGTGGCGCTTCGACGAGCTGCGCAGCGAGCCCGTGGAAGACAACCATCGTCCGTCGCTCGAGGTGCTGGGCGTGCATGTGCCGACCGCAGAGGACCGGGCGGCGGCAGATGCGGGAGCGCGGGTCGGCAGAGTTCTGGCAGCGGCGCAGAACTATGCCCGGGAGCTGACGATTCGACCCGGTAACATCGTCAACCCGAAGTACCTGGCCGCTGAGGCCGAGCGGCTCGCCTCCGAAGTGGGTCTCAGCGCCACGATTCTTGACCGCGCCGCGATCCAGGGGGATGGCATGGAAGCACTGCTGGCGGTGGCTGCGGGCAGTGTGGAGGAACCGCGCTTCATCGCCCTGGAGCATCGGGTCGAGTCCGAGCAGCGACCCCTGGTTCTGGTGGGGAAGGGCGTGACCTTCGACGCCGGTGGGCTCTCGCTCAAGAGCCCCGAGAACATGGAGAAGATGAAGTACGACATGTCGGGGGCGGCGGCGGTGCTCGGGGCGTTGCGGGCGATCGCCGAGCTGGGTTTGCCAGCTCATGTCGTCGCGCTCATACCCGCGGTCGAGAACCTTCCCTCCGGGCACGCCATGCGCCCGGGTGACGTGATCGGCTCGCGCTCGCGCAAGACGATCGAGGTCGTGAACACGGATGCGGAGGGTCGGCTCATTCTGGCGGACGCGTTGAGCTATGCCGCCCGCTACGAACCGGACGCGGTCGTCGACATCGCCACCCTGACCGGTGCGTGCGTCGTGGCTTTGGGCCATGAGGCGATTGGGCTCCTGGGTAACGCGGAGGACTTGACCGACGAGATCCGCGCAGCCGCCAACCGCTGCGGCGAGCGAGTCTGGTCGCTCCCGCTTTGGGACGAATACCGGGAAGCGATGAAGTCGAATGTCGCCGATATCAAGAACTCCGGCGGGCGTGCGGCCGCGACCATCACCGCCGCGATCTTCCTGCGTGAGTTCGTGGGCTCCTTTCCGTGGGCGCACCTCGATATCGCCGGCACCGCATGGGCGGAGAACGCCACCGCCTACCAGCCGGTCGGGCCCACCGGTGTGGGGGTTCGCCTGCTCACCGAGTGGGTGCGGGGCCGGTCGGCTTGACGCCCGCTCGCGCCGGGCGCTTCCTACGAATCGGCGCGTCAGCGATCGCCGGCATCACCGGCCTGCTGACGCTCGCCTTCTCGGGCAGCGCGGCCTGGGCAGCACAGGGGCAAGCGCCGCCCGCCGGCCAGCAACAGGCCGCCGACAGCGTCGCTGCGGACACGCTTCCGGTTCCCACCTTCCCGATCTTCCCCGAGCCCGCAACACAAGAAGCCGGCGTCGCCGCCAGCTGGGAGTTGCCTGACCTGCTCGCCAACGGCGCGCTCAGCTTCGCCGACCTGCTGGAGTTCACGCCCTCCCTTGTCCCGGTACGCGCCGGGTTCATGGAGGGCCCGCAGGCGGCGGTCTTCGCGGGCCGCGGCGCGGCTGGGCTGCAAGTCGACCTGGACGGTTACAGGTGGGTTCCGCTCGCCGGGGGCCCGCTCGACCTTCACCTGCTCTCGCTGGTCGAGCTACAGCGGGTTCAACTGAACCGTGAGCCGGGTGGGTACCGGGTCAGCGCGACCAGCTATCGCAACGAGCGACGCGATCCCTACTCGCGCATCGAGGCGGGAACCGGGGATGCTGACACCAACCTATTGCGCGCGTTCCTATCGTCGCGAATCGCGCGCGCGGCGATCGGGTTCGGTTACGACCGTGTCGACACACGCGGCCGTGCGGAATTGGGCGAAGCCGAGCGCGACGTCGTCTGGGCTAGTCTGGCTCACCCGCTCCCCTGGGATCTCTGGGGCCAGCTGGAGTACCGCAGCTCGAGCTCCGCTCGGCAGGCCTTCCCCTCTCAAGACCGTAGCGACCTGATCCTGAGGGTGCGCCGCGACTTCGGCGATGGTTGGCACGCGGATCTCGTGGCTGGCGCGGCGAGCTTCAAGCAGGACAGCGTCCGTACACCGAACACGCGCGCGGCCATCCCGGCGCCTGAGCCGAACGTGAGCGCGAAGCAGCTTGCCCTGCGCGCCGCTCGCGTCTCCGAACGCTGGCGCGCGCAGCTCGCCCTGCGCGGTTGGGATGGTGAGGGCGTCCCGCGCTTCGCCCCCGAGGCGGCGCTTGAGCTTCAGGTTGGGCCGGCGTCACTCTACGCCAGCGGGCGCTACGCTTACTGGAAGGACTTCCACTCGGCGGCCGGCTACGCCGGACTCAACCTGCAGCTGCCGCTCGGGCTGCGGCTGCTGGCTGAGGTGGAAGAGGGCGACCGCGGCCTGTTCGGCCGTCTGCCGCGTCGTCGCCTATCCTTTACGCGCTGGACGGCGGGGGCCGAGCTGAGGCTGTGGGGCTGGCGGGTCGGCGGGCGCGCCGGACGCTGGCGGGCCGACCCGTCTCCGGCGCTCGGCCCGCCGGTCGATAGCCTGATCGCCCTTCCTGGAGGCACGGCCGGGGTCCTGGAGGTGTGGGCGTCTGGGCCGGTTCTCAAGCTGTTCGGCGGCACGCTCGAGGCGCTCGGCCGCTACCAGACCCGGGATGCGGTTCGCTTCCTCTACTGGCCGGAGGAGGACTGGAGCGCTGGAGGTCGTTACCACGTGTTGGCGCTGGGCGAACAGCTGGAAGTTCGGCTTGAGGCGATCGGCGGGATCCGTGGCGCCATGCTGGTTCAGGACCTGCTGTTCGACACCGGCCTGCTCAGCAGCAGCGGCCAGCTGAACTGGTTTCGGGCCGAGGCGGTCGTGCGGGTCAAGGATGTGCACATCTTCTATAACTACGAGTTCTTCGACGCGAGCCCGAGTACGGCCGACGTCCCCGGTCTCGTGTTGCCCACGGCACGGGCGCACTTCGGAGTGAAGTGGGCGTTTTGGAACTGATCGGTGTGCGTGAGGCGTTTGACACCCCATGCTGCGGCTCCGATAGTACGCTAGGAGAGCGTGGCGCGTCTGGATTTGCGCTCGATAGCTTGCCTGGGGGGCGTCCATGATTCGCGGCATGACAGGGTTCGGGGAGTTCGAGCGTCAGACCGAACGGGGAACGATCAGCGTTCAGATCCGCACCCTCAATCACCGTCATTTCCATACCCACTATCGGCTCCCCGCGGGCGCCGAGCGTTGGGAGTCCGATCTGACCCAGCTGCTGCGACAGGGTATCTCGCGCGGAAGCGTGCACGTGCGAATCGGGTTTCAGGTCGGCCCCGAGTCCCAACCTGCGATCGCGATCGACCGAGAGCGCCTGCACGCTTACCTGACGGCCCTCGAGGCGCTCAAGCGCGAGCACGGGCTTTCCGGCGAGCTCGACCTCTCTCTCATCACGCGCTTCAGCGACATCTTCGCGGCGCCGCCGGACGAGATCGAAACGCTCTCCTTCGACGAGGTGGTTTCAGCGACTCGTGAGGCTTTGGATCACGTCCTGGCCCTGCGCGAGCGGGAAGGCGAGGTGCTGGCGGCCGACCTGCTCGCGTCGCTGGACGAGATCGCCAGCGCGCTCGACGCGATCGAGGAGCGGGCGCCCGGGCGCCTGGTCGATGAGCGCGATCGGATCCGGGCCGCGGTGGCCGAGTTGGCGGACGACGTGTCGGTCGACGAGGACCGCCTGGCGCGGGAGATCGCCTTCCTGGCCGAGCGGTGGGATCTGAACGAGGAGGTGGTGCGGCTGCGCTCGCACCTGGACGAGTTCCGCGAGCTGGTCAGGGGCGAAGGTTCGGAGCCGGTGGGTAAACGCCTGAGTTTCTGGGTGCAGGAGATGCACCGTGAGACGAACACGATCGGCTCCAAGGCGAACGATGCCGAGTTGGCCAGTCGCGTGGTCGACATCAAGACGGCGATCGAGAAGCTGCGCGAACAGTGCGAGAACGTGGAATGAACAGCTTCGCCGTCGCGATCTGCGCGCCGTCCGGCACCGGCAAGACGACCGTCGCACGCGCTCTGGTCGAGAGCGCCGAGGATCTCCTCTTCTCAGTGTCGGCCACCACACGCAGCGTCCGGACCGGCGAACAGCACGGTGTCGACTACCACTTCGTGAGCCGGGACGAGTTTGAGGGGCTGATCGAGCAGGGTGGGCTGCTCGAATGGGCGGAGGTGCACGGCGAGCTGTACGGCACCCCCGTAGCCAACGCGCGCGAGGCGGCGCGGCAGGGCAAGCTGCTCATCCTCGACATCGACGTGCAGGGTGCTCGGCAAGTCGTCGCTACTCAGCCCGACGCCGTGACGATCTTTCTCCTGCCACCTTCCTTCGAGGGTCTGCTGGAGCGGCTGCGCGGCCGGGCAAGCGAGGACGAGGCGGCCCTGCGCCGGCGCCTCGAGACGGCGAGGCGTGAGCTGGCCAGCGTGTCGGACTTCCAGTACGTGGTGGTGAACGACCGGCTGGAGGAGACGTTGACTGGGATCCGGGCTATCCTCACCGCCGAGCGCCTGAAGCTCGGCCGCCGGGTCGCAGAGGTGGGAGAGCTGCGGGCCCGGCTGCAGGAGGGCTTGGAGGCTCACGGCCGCTGACGGCACCCTTCCACGAGACGGGCCGCCGATGTAGCTTAGTGCGCTTTCGGGCAACACCGAAAACTCCGACAGTCAGGACAGATGAAGGTCTTCACTCCCCACGAGATCGCTGACACCGCGGGCGGCAACAAGTACCTCGGCGTGCTGGTGGCGGCGCGCTACGCTCGGGAAGTCAACGCCTTCCGCGCGCAGAGACAGGTGGTCGTGACCACGGACCGCCCGTTGGCTCACTCACCGTACGGGCCTGAGAAGCTGACGACCCAGGCCCTCAAAGAGCTGACCTCCGGACATCTCGAGTTCCGGCTGGTGAGGCGACGCCGCCAGAGGGCGTAGGTCACACCTATGCGCCCGTTCGACGGTAAGCGGGTGCTGGTCGGCGTCTCCGGTGGGATCGCCGCCTACAAGACAGCGGAACTGGTGCGCCGGCTGGTCCAGGCCGGCGCGGACGTTCATGTCATCCTCACAGAGAGCGGAGCACGCTTCGTCGGGCCCACCACCTTCGAGGGGCTGACGGGCCGGCCCGCGCGCGTCTCTATTTGGGAGGGCGCGCTCGCACACCTCCAGCTCGGTCGCGAGGCGGATGCGATCGTCGTGGCGCCCGCCACAGCGAACCTGCTGGCCCGGTTGGCGGGGGGTGTGGCCGACGACCTGCTGAGCGCCACGCTGCTCGCGGCTCCGCGCCGAGCGCTGCTCGCCCCCGCGATGAACACCCGCATGTATCAGCACCCCGCGACGCAGAGGAACCTGGAGACGCTGCGCGAGTTCGGCCACCCGCTCGTCGGCCCGGCCTACGGCGATCTGGCCGAGCGCGAGGAAGGCTGGGGGCGAATGGCGGAGCCCGACCTGATCGTGGCCTACCTCGCCCGGCTGCTCGAACGGCCCAGCCGCTGGCGCGGTCGGCGCGTCGTGGTCACGGCCGGTCCGACTTGGGAGCCAGTGGACCGGGTCCGCTTCCTGGGCAACCGCTCCTCCGGCCGCATGGGCCACGCCGTGGCGCGAGCGGCCTGGCGGCGCGGCGCGGAAGTGGTGTTGATCAACGGGCCGAGCCAGGTGCCTCCGCCGCCGGAGATCGATGACCTGCGGGGAGTGGAGACGGCGGACCAGATGGGTGATGCATTGGATGAGGTGCTGGAGGGCGCCTCGGCGCTGTTCATGGTCGCGGCCGTTGCCGACTTCCGGCCCAGCCACCCGAACGCCGGCAAGATCCGGCGTGCCGCCGGCATGACCTCGATCGCCGTGGAATCGGCGCCCGACCTACTCGCTACGGTGAGCGCAAGAACGTCGGCCGCCTGCGTAAAGGTCGCGTTCGCCGTGGAGCTGGGCGAGGCTGGAATCGACTCGGCGCGCCAGAAGCTGAGAGAGAAGGGGGCGCATCTCATCGTCCTCAACGATCCCAGCCAACCGGGAGCCGGCTTCGCCGTCGACACGAACCAGGTGACGATCATCGATGCGTCCGGGACCGTGGAGCGCCTGCCCCAGATGCTGAAAGCTGAAGTGGCCGACGAGATTCTCGACCGGGCTGAGCGTTTCCTGCCTGGTGACTGAGCGGCAGACGGCTCGCGACCTATTGATCCGCTACCTCAGGCAGAGGGGGCAGCTCGGCCAGCACCAGTGGGTCCTGGCTGACTTGACTTCCGAAGCGTTGCTGGAGCGGCTGGTGACGGCGCCGCCCCTGGGCCGCGCGGCGCCCGTCGTGACCGGCGAAAGCGCGCCGCCGCTCGAGCGCCGACGAGAGGCCTCCGCCGACGCCGATCCGTTCGGGGCGCTGCGTACCGAGGTGCTCGCCTGTGAGCGCTGCCGACTCGCCGAGGGGCGCATGACGGTCGTGTTCGGTGAAGGGGACCGGCACGCGGACCTCATGGTGGTCGGCGAGGCGCCGGGCTACGAGGAGGATATGTCGGGTCGGCCGTTCGTGGGCCCGGCGGGCAAGCTGCTAGACAAGATGCTGGGCGCCATCGGTTTCCGGCGCGACGAGGTGTTCATCAGCAACGTGCTCAAGTGCCGCCCCCCCGGGAACCGCGATCCGCTGGGAGATGAAGTCGCGAGCTGTCGGCCTTATCTTCGTAGGCAGGTCGAGCTCATAGCGCCGAAAGCGATCTGTGCCGTCGGGCGCTTCGCCGCCCAGACGCTCCTCGCGACCGAGGTTTCGCTGAGCCGTCTGCGTGGCGCAACGCACGAGTTCATGGAGATACCGGTTGTCGTGACGTACCACCCTGCAGCCTTGCTTCGCAACACAGCCTGGAAGCGGCCGGCTTGGGAGGACCTTCAGCGCCTGCGCCGCATCTACGACGAGGCGGGCGGCCGAACCCCGGGAGGTCAACGTGGCTGATTGGGTACCGCCGGGCGAGGAAGGGTCGAGGGCGGGGGTGCGGGCGTCCGAGACGCTGGGCGAGCGGCAGGCGCCCTGGTCACCCGAGGCGGAGATCTCGGTGCTGGGCGGCATGCTGATCGATGGCGACGCGGTGGCGAAGGGGGTGGAGTTGGTGGACGACACCATGTTCTACCGCCCGGCCAACCGACGCCTTTACCGCGCCATGCGGCGGCTGTTCGAGCGCGGCGAGGCGATCGACCCGGTGACGCTGACCGAGGAGCTGCGTGCCACGGGGGAGCTCGATGCCGTCGGCGGGCCCGCCTATCTGGCGGAGCTGATCGAAGCGGTGCCCACCGCCGCCAACATCGAGTACCACGCCAAGATCATCAAGGACAGAGCGCTGCTGCGCCGGCTGATCGAGGCGTCGTCAGACACGATCCGCGACGCGTACGACACGGGCGGCGAGCCGGTCGCGGACACCCTCGACCGGGCCGAGCAGCGGATCTTCCAGATCGCCCAGGCCGGTAAGCGGAAGGGCTTCGTCTGGATCAAAGAGGTCCTCTGGCCCACCTTCGAGCACATCGAGCGCTTGCAGCAAGCGGAGGGCGCGGTCACCGGGATCCCCAGCGGGTTCTCCGACCTTGACAACCTGACCGCCGGTTTTCAGCGCGCCGACCTCATCGTCGTTGCGGGCCGCCCCTCGATGGGTAAGACTTCGCTGGCTCTCAACATCATCCAGCACGCGGCGATAGAGCGCGGAACACCGGTGGCGCTTTTTTCGCTCGAGATGTCGAAAGAGGCGATCGTACAGCGGTTGCTCTGCGCTGAGGGGCAGGTGAACTCCTCGAATCTGCGCCGCGGTCGGCTCTCCGAGCAGGAGTACATGCAGCTGGCCACGGCCGCCGGCCACCTGAATACAGCGCCGATCTGGATCGACGATACGCCGGCGATCACCGCGCTCGAGCTGCGCGCGAAGGCCCGGCGGCTAAAAGCGGAAGTTGACCTCGGGTTGATCGCGGTGGACTACCTTCAGCTGATGCGTGCACCCAGGGCCGAGAACCGCGTGCAGGAGATCAGCGCGATCTCAGGCGCCCTCAAGGCGGTGGCGAAGGAGCTCGACGTCCCGGTGATGGCCATGTCCCAGCTATCCCGAGCGCCCGAGCAGCGCGGCGAGCACCGGCCGCAGCTTTCCGATCTGCGCGAGTCGGGCGCCATCGAGCAGGACGCGGACCTGGTCCTGTTCATCTTCCGCCCCGAGGTCTACCGGCGCGAGCTCACCGAACTGGAAGGCGAGTCGCTGGAAGGCAAGGCCGAGCTGATCATAGGCAAGCAGCGCAACGGGCCCACCGGGACCATCAACCTGTTCTTCCGCAAGGAGTTCACCCGCTTCGAGTCGGTCTCGCGACGAGCGGCTGAGAGCGTCTAGTGCCCAAGCTTCGCACCGTCTTCCTCTGCACAGAGTGCGGCGGCGAGTCGTACCGTTGGCAGGGGCGTTGCCCGCACTGCCAAGCGTGGAACACGCTTGTGGAGGAGCGGGTTAGGCCGACCGCCGCCTCCGATCGGGTCGATCGCGCGCCTTGCGCCGACGCGCGAGCCGTAGCGCTCTCCGAGGTGACGGGGGTCGAGCGCCCGCGCTGGCGCATCGGCCTGGCCGAGCTCGACTTCGTGTTGGGGGGCGGCGTGGTCCCGGGCTCGCTCATCCTGCTGGGCGGCGAGCCGGGCATCGGTAAGTCGACCCTGCTGCTCCAGGTGTCGGCACGGCTCGCTGGTGGCGGCCACCGGGTGCTCTACGTCTCCGGCGAGGAATCGGCGTACCAGGTCAAACTGCGCGCCGAGCGGCTCACCGAGCCGACTGAAGATGTGTTGGTGCTCGCCGAGACGTCGGCCGAGGCGATTCTCGACCGGGTCGAAGAGATCGAGCCCAACGTTGTCGTGGTCGATTCGATCCAGACGCTCTACACGGACCGGCTGGAGGGCGCGCCGGGTAGCGTGGCGCAGGTGCGCGAGGTGGCCGCCGGACTGCAACGCGTCGCCAAGCGGCGCGACATGGGCGTCTTTCTGGTCGGCCACGTAACGAAAGAGGGCGGGATCGCGGGGCCCAAGACACTGGAGCACATCGTCGACGTGGTGCTTTACTTCGAATCGCCCACGGGACTCGACCATCGCATCGTCAGGGCCACCAAGAACCGCTTCGGCGCCGCCGACGAGATCGCGCTCTTTCGCATGGGCGCTTCGGGGCTCGAGCCGGTCGACAACCCCTCGGCCCTCTTCCTCCAGGGTCGCCAGGACCGCGCCAGCGGTTCGGCGGTGGCGGCAGCACTCGAGGGCACCCGCCCGGTGCTGGTCGAGGTGCAAGCCCTGGTCAACCGGTCGGTCTACGGCTCGCCGCAGCGGGTGGCGACCGGGTTCGACGGCCGACGGCTGGCTCTGCTGCTCGCCGTCATGGAGCGGCGGGCGCGACTGGGCACGGCGGACCAGGACGTCTTCCTCGACGGGATGATCGAGAGCCCCATCGAGGTGGACGGGAGCGAAGGGATCCAGGTGCAGGCCCAGTGGCGGAACCCCCCCGAGCGGGGCTGGCCC
>CAYFXF010000001.1:75332-83914 GCA_964347085.1 uncultured Gemmatimonadota bacterium
ACTGGGCACGGCGGACCAGGACGTCTTCATCAACGTGGTGGGCGGCCTGCGGTTGGGCGAGCCGGCTGCGGACCTTGGCGTCGTGGCGGCGATCGCCTCGGCGATTCGCGATGTCGAACTCGACCCCGATTCGGTGTTCGTCGGCGAAGTCGGGCTCGGCGGCGAAGTGCGCCCCGTGCAGCAGCTGGAGCGCCGGTTGAGCGAGGCCGCTCGGCTCGGCTTCAAACGCGCTTTCGTTGCGCGGACTTCCGAGCTGGCTGGCAGGGATCCGCCTCTCGAGCTAGAGCGCGTGTCTGATGTGAGGCGCCTGGTCGATGCCGTCATCGGTTAGCGCCTGGGCGGTCATCGTCGCGGCAGGGCAGGGCGAGCGGTTCGGCTCGCACGAGCCGAAGCAGTTTGCCCCGGTCGCCGGCCGGCCGCTCGTCCTCTGGGCCGTTCAGGCGTTCCGCGAGCACCCGGACATCAAAGGGGTGACCCTGGTAGTCCCCCCGACGTACAAGGAGCGCCCGCCGGACTGGCTGAAGCGGTTGGAGGGCGAAGGCGTGGCGACGGTGGCCGGCGGTGCTGGGCGTAGCGATTCGGTGCGCTTGGGACTGGAGACGGTGCCACGCGAGGTGGAGCTGGTCGCGGTGCACGATGGCGCGCGCCCACTCATCACGAGAAGCGTGATCTCGCAGGTGTTGCGTGGCGTCGCTCCTGGGGAAGGGGCGGTGGCCGCGCGCCGCGTGACCGATTCGCTCAAGCGCTTGGACACGACTGGGCGTGTGGTGGGAGCCGTGGTGCGCGACGATCTCTGGCGCGCCGAGACGCCTCAGGTCTTCCCCCGCGATCTCATCATCGACGTGCACCGCCGAGCTCGGGCGGACGGCGCGGAAGCGTCAGATTGCGCCGGGCTGTGCGAGCGCTATGGCGTAAAGGTCGTCTTGGTCGAGATCGCTGAACCGAACCCGAAAGTGACGCGGCCTCAGGACCTGGAGATCGTCGAGGCTTTGATCCTCTCCCGTGCCGAGGCTCGGAAGTCGGCTGAGCTCGCGCCCGAGTGATGCAGGTCGAGCTCCTACCGGCCCGAGACCCGGTGGCGCGGGACCGGGCCGGAACGCGAGCGGCCGAGGTACTCGCCAGCGGCGGCCTCGTCGTGCATCCCACAGAGACCGTCTATGGTATCGGCGGGGACGGATCCGCGGAGAACAATGCGCTGATCGCCCGCGTCAAGCGGCGCCCCCGCATGCAGCCGCTGATCCTTCTGACTCCGGACCTGGAGGCGCTGCGGGCTATGCTCGGCGAGCTGGACTGGCCGGAGGGCGCGGAGCGGCTCGCCCAGCGCTTCTGGCCGGGCCCGCTGACGCTCGTGCTGCGCTGTCGCGCTGCACCGGCAGGCCTGGCGGGTCCCGGCGGCGGGATCGCCGTGCGCATCTCGTCGGACCCAACGGTCTCCGCCGTGCTGAGCCGTTGGCGGCGGCCTATGACGTCGAGCAGCGCGAACCTCGCCGGCAAGACGCCAGCCCGGACAGTGGACGACGCGCTGCGCATCTTCGCCGACCGCGAGGATCTCGCAGACTCGGACCGCGCGGCGCTGGCCTTGGATGGGGGGAGGACATGGGGCGATCGCCCCTCGACGATCGTCAGCTTTATCGGGTCTTCGCCGCGCCTGGTGCGCGAGGGTCCCGTCAGCCGGGCGGATTTGGCGGCTTGGCTGCCCGACTTAAGTTGAGTTCTGAGCCGTGATGCCGCAAAGCCAAAGCTCGCAGAGGGATCAGCCGACGACCTACAACATCCTATTCGTCTGCACGGGCAACACTTGCCGCAGCCCACTCGCGGAGGCGATCGCTCACCGTGCCCTCGAGGAGCGGGGCTGGAGCCACGTGCGCGTCGATTCGGCCGGCACCGCTGCCATCTGGGACGCGCCCGCGTCGGAAGGCTCGCTCATAGCAGCGGCCGCAATCGGGCTCGATCTTTCCGGGCATCGCTCGCAGCCCTTGTCGGAACGGCTGGTGGCGGAAGCGGACATCGTGCTCGCCATGACCGAGAACCATCTGCGCGCGGTGGAAGCCCTCGGCGACGATATACAGATCTCGCTGCTGGGCGACTTCATCGAGGGGCCCGGTGCCGGCGAGCCGATCGCCGATCCGCTCGGCGGGCCAGCGGCAGAATACGCCGATGTCCGCGAGCGCATATCGCGTGCCGTGGAGGGACTGCTCGACCGGCTCGCGGCGATCCTCGCACCGTGAGCGATCGACGGGGCGAGTTCCGGTCAGCCCCTGCTAAAGCCGGAGGATGACCGAGCAGCAGGTCAAGCCGCCGCCAGCTCTTGCGAACTCAGACATCTCCAACTCTATCGTCTCGAGGCCTAAGCGCTCGATCCGGGCTCGCGTGCGATGAGCGCTAGGAGGCATCAGGACGCCACCGTTCACCGCGAGGCAGTTCGCCGCGTGGGCCTCTTTAGCCGGCACCTCGATGACGCGCAAACCGCCGAAGGCCGAGGCATCGATCCGGTTCCGCAGACATAAGACCACGTCGTCGCCCAGGTAGGTGCAGGCCGACTTGAGATGCAGAACGCCGTGTACCGGGACCGGCACGACGCGCCAGGCCGGTCCGGCGATGGTTGCGAGCTGTTGGCTGGCGGCCAGGTTCGTCCGGGTCGATAACCCCACGAAGACCGTGTCCCCGATGACCAGCAAGTCACCGCCATCCAGCGTGGCGGGCGCCTGGATCGCGCGCACCGGCATCAAGTCGCCAAGCAGACGCTCGACCGCCGCCGTCTCGCCACGGCGCGAGGGCGCGCCCGGCGCGGTCAGCAGCGCCAGCTGGTCAAGAACGACGACCGTGTCCTCGACGAAAGCGCAATCGGGATAGCGGTCGTCGGCCTCGAGACGTAGCAGGATCAGACCGAGTCGCTCCAGCGCGTCGCAGTAGCTTCGGTGCTGTTCGACGGCGCGCCCGACGTCGATCGAGCCCGGCGTCTCGGCCGGACGGAGCGCGCGATGAAAGGTGCGCGGTACCCCTCGCACCAGCGCGTGCGTGCCGCTGGGCGTTCTCATCCGGGCAAGCGGGGGTTTGGCCCTATGCGCGTACTCTCTCCCTTAACCAATCGTTCATCAGCTCGATCTGCTTCTCGTTGGCCTAGTCGGCCCGGTCTGGCGCTCCGGGGTCCGATCTGCACCTTCGACATTCCGGAATAGCGCCGCAAGTGAGCTCTTGCAAACGGCCCGAGGCCTCGCCGCCGGCCCGAGCTTGTTCGCTCGGTTGATGGGTCGATGACGTGCGGCCTCCACAGTTGCCAAGATGGAGGTCGACCACGGTGGTTTAGGAGGCGACCGCCACCCGGGGAGCGGTCTGCGCCGCTGGCTCGATCGGCTGCTCCCCGCGGTCTGCGTGATCTGCGGGGATCCTTTGGCGCGGGGCGATGGCCGGGTCTGTGCCCTTTGCTGGGCCCGGGTGCGGCCGCAGCGCCAGCCCCTCTGCCGCCGCTGCGGTATCTCACTACAAAACATAGGGTTAGCCTTACCGGTCTCGAGTTGTACTGAATGTCGGGACTGGCTCCCGTATCTCCGTCAGGCGCGGGCCCCGTACCGAATGTCGGGCACGGCAGCCGTGATCGTCCACGCCCTCAAGTACGGCGGCTGGACGGGCGTGGCGGAGGAGATGGGCGCACGAATGGCGGCGGTTCGGTTCGCGCCCCCGATCGAGGCCGAGCTCGACGCGGTCGTCGCGGTGCCCTTGAGTGCGGCGCGCTTGCGCGAGCGTGGTTTCAACCAGGCCGAGCTGCTGGCCCGCTCGGTGGCGCGCCGCCGAGAGCTGCCATTTCTGGCGCACGTGCTGGAGCGTCGTCGGCACACCCGGCATCAGGCGCGCCTCGCGCCGCGGGAGCGAGTCGCCAACGTTTCCAGTGCCTTCGCAGTGACGGAGGACCGGCCCGCCGGGCTCGAGGACGCGCATCTGCTTCTGGTGGACGACGTGCTCACCACAGCGGCCACGGCGCAGGCCTGCGTCCGGGTGCTCTGTTCATCCGGGGCCCGGGGGGTGAGCGTTCTCACATTCGCCCGAGCGCGCCGCGAGCTGCCGAGGTGAGGGCGGGGTCGCTGCGGGTGAACGGGCCTTTTCGGGGACCGCTTAACCTTCTAATGTATGGCCCCAATGGTGAGTCCCAGTCGTCGAGACATCGCAAGCCCTGGAGGTCCTAGAAAGATGGGTGTTCGAGTCGGCATCAACGGGTTCGGTCGAATCGGTCGGATGATCGTGCGCGCGGCCAAGAAAGACGGCCGCGGGAAGAACCTCGATTTCGTGGCGGTGAACGACCTCACCGACACCAAGACGCTGGCCCATCTCTACCGGTACGATTCCGTGCACGGGCGTTATCCCGGCAGCGTCGAGGCGAAGGGAGAGAACCTGATGATCGATGGGGACGAGGTCTTGGTCCTCTCCGAGCGCGATCCGGCGAAGCTACCCTGGAAAGACCTCGGCGTTGACATCGTCTTCGAGTCGACGGGGCTCTTCCGCTCGCGCGAGGACGCGAGCAAGCACCTCAAGGGCGGTGCGAAGAAGGTGATGATCACCGCGCCCGCCAAGGGCGAGGACATCTCCATCTGCCTGGGTGTCAACGAAGACAGGTACCAGCCGGGAGAGCATCATATCATCTCGAACGCGAGCTGCACCACCAATTGCCTGGCGCCCGTGGTCAAGGTGCTGCTGGAGGAATTCGGCTTCCGACGCGGCCTCATGACCACGATCCACAGTTACACAAACGACCAGCGACTCCTCGACTTGCCGCACAAGGACCTGCGCCGCGCACGGTCCGCGGCGCTCTCGATGATTCCCACCACGACGGGGGCGGCCAAGGCGACGGGCGTGGTGATCCCTGAGGTCAAGGGCAAGATCGACGGGATCGCCATTCGCGTTCCCACTCCGAACGTGTCGCTTACCGACCTGGTGGCGGTGCTCGACGCCACGCCGTCGGTCGAGGAGGTGAACGCGGCGTTCAAGAAGTATTCGAACGGCAAGATGAAGGGGGTCCTTGACTACACCGAGGACCCGCTGGTCTCGGTGGATTTCGTCGGCAATCCGGCGAGCTCGATCGTGGACGGCTCGTCCACCAACGTGATCGACGCTAACATGGTCAAAGTGCTTTCGTGGTACGACAACGAGTGGGGCTACTCGTGCCGCTGCGTCGATCTGGCCAATTACATGGCCAAGCGGCTCTAAGGAGCAGTGGAATCATGCTCAGCAAGATGAACGTCCGCGACCTGAGCGACGTCGAGCTCAACCGTAAGCGGGCGCTTATGCGGGTCGATTACAACGTGCCGCTCGACGAAGGCGGTGCCGTGGCCGATGACGCGAGGATTCGGGCGACGATCCCAACCATCCAATATTTGCGCGGCCGCGGTGCCAAGATCGTCCTCATGTCGCACCTGGGGCGCCCGAAGGGCGTAGCCGTGCCCAAGTACTCGCTGCAGCCGGTGGCGGAGCACCTCTCGCACCTGCTCGACGTCGAGGTCGCCTTCGCCCCGACGACAGTTGGCGGGGAGGCGGTCGCGGCCAGCGAGCGCTTGGAGCCTGGCCAAGTGCTGCTGCTCGAGAACACGCGGTTCGATGCCCGAGAGACGGCGAACGACCCGGAGCTGTCGCGGGCGCTGGCCGCGCTGGGTGACGTCTACATCAACGACGCTTTCGGAGCGGCGCACCGGGCGCACGCCTCGACCGCGGGTGTGGCAAGCTTCCTGCGCCCGGCGGTGGCCGGCCTGCTGATGGAGCGCGAGCTGGAGCACCTCGGCCGTCTGTTAGCAGCGCCCGAAGCGCCATTCGTCGCCGTCCTGGGAGGCGCCAAGGTGAGCGGCAAGATCGACCTGATCGAGAACCTGCTGCAAAAGGTCGAACGACTCTGCATCGGCGGCGCGATGGCCTGCACTTTCTTGCGCGCGCTTGGGCTCGAAACCGGTAGATCGTTGGTGGAGGAAGAGCTGATCGGACTCGCGGACGAGCTGATGAAGCGGGCGGGCGACAAGCTGCTCCTGCCGCAGGACGCGGTCGTCGCCCCGGCCATCGAGCGCGGGGACGAGGCGCGGATCGTCGGTCGCCAGGCGATCCCCTCCGAGCTCATGCTGCTCGACATCGGGCCGAAGAGCGCCGCGGACTTTGCCGACGCGCTCAAGGGCGCGCGCACGATTCTCTGGAACGGCCCGCTGGGCGTCTTCGAGCAGCAAGCGTTCGCGGGCGGTACGCGCGTCGTGGCTAGGGCCGTGGCGGCCGCCACCGCCGCGGGCGCGCAAAGCGTCGTGGGCGGTGGTGACAGCGCTGCGGCCGTCGCAGCCCTCGATCTGGGCGATCGCATCACGCACGTGTCCACCGGTGGTGGCGCAACCCTGGAGTTCCTGGCGGGGAAGGAGCTGCCGGGCGTAGTCGCGCTGACCGACAGGATTGCCTGATGAGCCTCGTCAAGCCATTTTTCGGCGGCAACTGGAAGATGAACCACGGGCCGACGGAGACACGCGCCTTCGTGGAGGCGTTCGTCGACCTCTATCCCGCACGCGACGACCGCAGCGTGGTCTTCTTTCCGCCGGCGCTCTCGCTCGCGGAGTTCCGAGCCGCGGCGGTGGGCCGCGCCGACCTACAATTGGGAGTCCAGGACATCCACTGGGAAACATCGGGCGCCTTTACTGGCTCGGTCTCGGCGCCGATGGCCAGCGACGCCGGCGCGTCCTTCGTGCTGGCAGGGCACTCCGAACGCCGCCATGTCTTCGGCGACTCGGACGAGGCGGTGTGGCGAAAGGTGTCGGCGATCGCCGCTGAGGGCCTGACTCCAGTGCTCTGCGTCGGGGAGAAGCTCGACGAACGTGATCGGGGTGAGGTCGAGGCGGTGGTGCGGCGCCAGCTGGAGGTCGGGCTGGGAGGACTGGCGCCGCGGCAGGTGGCGGAGCTCGTGATCGCCTACGAGCCGGTCTGGGCGATCGGCACCGGGCGGACCGCCAGGCCTGAAGACGCCAACGAGGTCCACGCGCTGATCCGCCGCTTGCTGAGCCAGCGGGTGGGAGAATGGGCTGCGCGGGCGATGCCGATTATCTACGGCGGGAGCGTCAAGCCGACCAACATCGACGAGCTGCTGGCGGCACGGGAGATCGACGGCGTGTTGGTGGGCGGTGCCAGCCTCGATCCGGCGGGTTTCTCGCGGATCTGTCGGGCGAACCCACGTTGACAGTTGGCGCTAAACCCTTATATGTTGGGCGGTTCAGTGAGGAGAGAGGGCGCGGCGGCGCCCCGCGTCGTGACGTAGGTGTAAGGCATAAGGCATAAGGCATAAAGGTAGACGTTCGTGTACGGCTTCCTATTGATGTTGCTCATCCTGGACGCCCTGATCCTCATCCTGGTCGTGCTGTTGCAGTCGGGTAAAGGAGCGGGTTTGGCCGCCGAGTTCGGCGGCGCCTCGTCATCAACCGACACCTTCCTGGGCGGTCGCCAGGCCGCAACGCTGCTCACCAAGGCGAGCTGGACGACGGGCGGACTCTTCATCGCGCTCGCGTTGCTGCTCGCGATCGTCTCGGCGCGCACCCGGGCACCGGCCTCGATTCTGGAGGGAGAGCTGGGTGCGCCGGCGGTCCAGGAGGTCCCAACCCCGGTGCTGGAGCAGGAGGGCCAGCCGCCGGTCGAGGGCCTGACGCCGGGCGGCGAGGCGGAGGGCGAGGAGTCGCCGGGGGAAGAGACTCGCCCGCCGGGCGGTAATTGAGGTCGGCACAGGGCCCGGCTTTGCCGGGCCGTTTCATAACCGCTCCGCTAGCTCTCAGCCGTGGCCGGTGGGGTGGGCGGTTCTGGGTCGGGTTGGAAAGCTAGCGGGGGCGGGAGGTCGAGAAAATCGAGCCAGCGGCCCCGGTCCTGCTGTGCCTCGAGCCACGCGTCGAACCCCGATTCGAGGAGGCCGCGCGAGTTCCGTTGCCCGCGGGCCGCATCGACCGCGAGTCGGTTCACGTACTCGTTCTTGGGATCGCCGGCATGACCACGGACCCACCGCCATTCGATCGAATGTCGCGCTGCCACCTTCAGCAGCTCGAACCAGAGGGGCAGGTTCTCGATCGGGCCGCCCTTGCGCCTCCAGCCGCGCCTCGCCCAGCCGTGCACCCACTCCTTCATGCCCCGCACGAGGTAGTTGCTGTCGGAGTAGAACGCGACCCGGCTGGGCCGCTTGAGCGCGCTGAGCCCAGCGACCGCGCTGCGGATCGCCATGCGGTTGTTCGTCGAGTCCGGCTCGGAAAGGTAGTAGTCGCGCCGGCTCCAGCCGCGGTCGCTGTCGAGCAGCTCGATCAGCCCGGCGGCACCGCCAGGTCTCGGCTGGTCGGTGAGCTGATTGCCGAGGCAGGATTCGTCGGCGTGGATGTAGACCAGACCGCGCGAGGCTGTCATGACACAGCAAACTAACGCGTTGCGCGGCCCGCGGCGAAGTGGCCTGCTGGTGCTCGAGGACGGGACCGTTTTCCGCGGCCGGCTCGCCGGGCATCTGGACGGCCTGGCACTCGGCGAGATCGTCTTCAACACGAGCCTCGCTGGCTATCAGGAGATCCTCACCGATCCCTCCTACGCCGGCCAGATCGTGACGATGA
>CAYFXF010000002.1:0-4260 GCA_964347085.1 uncultured Gemmatimonadota bacterium
GGCGAGGCGGCGCACTGTGACGGCCAGCGCCTGCGTGCCGGCGTTGCCGCCCAGTGCCGCGATCACCGGCATGATCACCGCCAGCATGACGATCTGCTCGACCGTATCGCGGAAGACATAGATCACCGCCGCCGCGAGCGACGTGGTCAACAGCGCGAGCGCCAGCCAGGGCAGACGGCTGCGCATCGCCTCGCCCACACCGCCGCGCAGGTACTCCTCCGCCGAGCCGCCCGACAGCCTCAGGATGTCCTCGGTGGTCTCGGCCTCGACGATGTCCATCACATCGTCGAAGGTCACCCGGCCGATCAGCCGGCCGGCGCGATCGACCACCGGCACCGAGACCAGGTTGTAGCGCGACATCACGCGGGCCACTTCCTCCTGGTCCATCGTGGCGGGTACTGCGGCGACCGGCGGCTCGGTCACCTCCTGGATCGGCCGGGAGGGGCTACGCAGGATGAGGTCCTGGAGGGAGACGGTGCCGCGAAGCACGCGAGCTTCATCGACGACGAACACGGTGTAGAAGTCTTCCCCTTCCGCCACCTGCCGGCGTATCTCGTCGATCGCCTCGGCGATGGTCGCGCTCTCCATGACCGCGACCACCTCCGTCGTCATGACGCCGCCGGCCGTCTCCTCGTCGTAAGCGAGCAGGTGGCGCAGCTCGTCCGCCTCGGCGATCGGCAGCTGCGCGAGGACCTCCATCTGCTTCTCGATCGGGAGATCGCCGATGATGTCGGCCGCGTCGTCGTCAGAGAGCTCCTGGACCAGCTCGGGGACGCGCTCCGGATCGGCGAGCAAGAGCGCCTCAGGGTGCTCGCCCTCCTCCATCTCGGCCAGCGTCTCGGAGGCGAGCTCGTCCGGGAGCACGCGGAGGACGGGCGCCCGTTCCTCCTCCTCGAGCAACTCGATCAGGTCGGCCAGGTCGCTGGGGTGGAAGTCCGCCAGGTAATCCGCGAGCCGCGACTCCTCGCCCTGCGCGAGCAGCCCGCGCACCCGTTCGAGGTCCGCCTGGTGCACCTCGTCGCTCACGTCACTTGACCTCGACCGGACGGCCGAGCTCGGCGCGCGGGAGGGGTCGCGCCATCTCGGGGGTCACCGCCCCGCCCGAGATGATCAGCTTGAAGCCGTCCTCCACGGTCATCCGGAGCGGCTTGACCTTCGAGCGTGGAAAGAAGAGCAGATAACCGGAGGTCGGGTTCGGCGTGGTCGGGAGGAAGACCGCTACGGCGTCCTCGTCCGTGACCTCGTTGATCTCGTCGGCCGCCGGACCGGTCAGGAAGCCGACCGCCCAGGTGCCCTCGCGCGGGTACTCGACGAGCACGCACGACTTGAAGAAGCGCTTCTTCTGTCCGACGATCTGCTCGGTGATCTGGCTGGCCGCACTGTAGATGCTGCGGGTGAGCGGAAAGCGCGACAGCCATCTCTTGCCGACCGAGATCAGCTGGCGGCCCACCGCCAGCTGGGCCGCCCAGCCCACGGCGACGACGATCGCCAGCAGCACGATGAACCCCAGCCCCGGGATCCGTACGCCGATCGCGGTGAAGATGCGGCCGAGGATCGCGTCCAGCCGCACGAAGATCCACCCGAGGATGAAGACGGTCACACCCACGGGGGCGATCACCACGATGCCGGTCAACAGGTAACCCCGGACCTTGAGCCAGAAGCTTCGCTCAGCCATATCCGTTCACCAGTGTCTACTCTATCCCGAGTCGGCGCCTCCGTCTAGCGCGGCGGCGCGCTGTGGCGCGCGCGGCAGGGCCCGGCCCGGGCCGTGTCCGAGATCGGGAATACCTCAGAGGAGCCGGGCGAGGAGCGACTCCTGGCGCGCGTACATGGGGCTCTCCAGACGCTCCGGGCCCTCCGGATGCTCATAGCCGATTAGGTGCAACACGCCGTGGATCACCAGGCGCAACAATTCCTCGTGCAACCCGATCCCCAGCTCGTCTGCCGAGGCGCGCGCGATCTCGGGACAGACGTAGACGTCGCCCAGCGGTGCCCGCGGCTCCGCCAGGTTGAAGGCGATGACGTCGGTCGCCGCAGCCTGACCCAGGTGCGTTTCGTTGAGCGCCGCGATGGCGGGCGCCTCGATGAAGGTGACCGAGATCTCGCCAGCGCGGACCCCTTCGGCTTCCGCGACCGCCTGGACCGCCCGGGCCACGTCCTCACGGCTCACGGGCTCTGCGTTTTCGATCTGATTGACGTGGACGACGAGCTTGGGAGCGCTCACGACGCCTCGCGCGTCGCCGTTTCGCTGCCCGCCGTCTCCTGGGTCGGGAGCGGATAGTCGAGACGGCTGTGGTACATGCCGTTCAGCACCTTCATGAACTGCTGCTTGATCAGGTGGATCTCGCGCAGGGTCAGCGGTGTCTCGTCGAGCTGACGCTCCGACATCTTGAAGCCGACGATCCGGTCGACAAGCTCCGCGATGCCGTCGGGTGTCGGGTCGGGGAGCACCCGCGCGGCCGACTCCACGGAGTCGGCGAGCAGCACGATGGCCGTCTCCTTGCTCTGCGGCTTCGGCCCCGGGTAGCGGAACTCGTCGGGGTCGATCTCAGCCTCCGGACTCATCTCCTTCGCCTGCTCCCAGAAGAACCCGATGCGCTGCGTCCCGTGATGCTCGCTGATGAACGCCTTGACCGCCTCCGGGAGCCGAGCTTCATCCGCCAGCACAAGCCCTTCCTTCACGTGCTCGCGCACGATGCTGGCGCTCATCGCCGGCTTCAGCTTGTCGTGCGGGTTCCGGCCGCGCGGCTGGTTCTCCACGAAGAACTGCGGCTTCTTGACCTTCCCAATGTCGTGATAGTAGGTGCCCACGCGCGTGAGCAAGGCGTTCGCTCCGATCTCACGCGCCGCAGCCTCCGCCAGGTTCGCCACGTTGATCGAATGCGCGTAGGTGCCGGGCGCCTCCAGCGACAGGCGACGCAGCAGCGGCCGGTTGAGGTCTACCAGCTCGAGCAGCGTCTGGTCGGTCGTGATCCGCGTGAACGACTCGGCGAGCGGCAGCACTCCGGTGGCGAGCAGCACGCAGACCACGGCGTTGAGGCTGCCAAAGACCGAGGCCTGGAGAATCCAGCCCGTGCCCTGGCGCCCCAGCAGGCCCCAACTGACCGCCGCCAGCACGTAGGCACCGGCGATCACCGCCGCCAGCGGCCAGGTGTGTGCCCGGCGCCGCACCATGCGCCCGCTGAGCGCCGCCGCCGCGCCCCCCACCAGAGCGGGGAAGAGTGCGGCCGTGCCGGCCAGCAGCGGCCGCGCGGCCACCAATCCCACCAGCACGAACACCGTCACCAGCGACAGCAGGCCGTCGTAGAGCGTCGCGACGAGCAGAGCGGCGAACGCAACCGGTATCAACTGCGCCGGCCAGCCGGCCCGCCAGATCAGCGCTGCCGCGACCGCCACCGCGATGAGCAGCGCCCAGATCAGCGTGAGCGACCGTTCCGACTCGTAGACCGACGGCCGGAAGTAGCGGAGGACCAGACCGAGGACCACGAGCAGGAGCAGGTTGTAGACGAGCGCGCCCATTCGGGCCCGCCAAACCGAACCGGTGCCCTGCTGCGCCATCGCTCGGCGCAGCGACTCCAACCGCTCGATCTCGGCGGGCCCCACCCGCTCGTGCGCGCTGACGATCCGTTCGTCCCTGAGCACCTCGTACTTGACGCGATCGACCGCTTGGCGCGCCTGGTCGCGCGCGATCTCGGTCGCCTCCGGGTTCAAACGAATCGTCGGCTCGCCGAAGCGGATCACCAGGTTCTGAAACAGCGTGAGCTCGGCCACGCCGAACCCTCTCGGCACTCGCGACTTGGCGCGCTCGAAGAAGCCCTGCATCGTGGGCAGCGAGTCGCGCGGGACGAGCCGCTGCTCTTCCCCTTCACGCAAGATGACCCCGCGCCCGGCGAAACTGTCCAGCTCGCCGGCCGCCGCGACGCCGGGCCGCAGCAGATCACGAAAGGCGCGCTCCATGGCCGAGGCGAGCTGATCGCGCAGCTGGGCCGACCGGAGCAGCGCGGCGCGACCTTCCGAGGCCGGGAGCCGGTATCCCTCCAAGACAGCGCCAATGGCCGCCTCGATCTCGGACTCGCCGAGCGCGGTGTCGGCGACCGCCGCGGCGATGCTGTCGAAGAAGGCGCCGCTGCGAGCGACGAGGCTGTCGACGAGGTCCGGCCGCAGGTCGAAGATCGGCGAGACCGCGCTCGCGGCCTCGGCGCGCTCGCGACCCAGCTCTTCGTCGGACTTGTTCACCGGGAACCTGAACGGGGCGATCAC
>CAYFXF010000002.1:4270-32634 GCA_964347085.1 uncultured Gemmatimonadota bacterium
GTCCTCGTTCGCGACGCTCCCCTCCTCCAACCTCGGCAGCTCCGGAACCGTTTCGACCGGGTAGCCGAGATCGATGAGTAGCGCCGCCGCCAGGAGCAGCAGGATTCGATAGGCCTCGCGGACGGCCCGCCCCGGAGGGCTCCCCGGTAGCTGACCGAGGCGCCGACGAAATCGCACGATCGCCTGGCGTGGCTGCGTGGAGCTCATTCGTTCTCCGGCGTTGGCTCGCCCGTGCGGGCGTTGGCGTAAGCGCGAATGATGTCTTTCACCAGTCGGTGCCGCACCACATCGATCTCGGTGAGATAGACGAACGAGATGCCGTCGATCCCCTTCAGGATGAGCTCGACCTCGAGCAGCCCGGAGTCCTCGCGACGCGACAGATCGATCTGCGTCTTGTCCCCCGTGATCACGGCCTTCGAGTTCAAGCCGAGCCGGGTGAGGAACATCTTCATCTGCGCGGTCGTCGTGTTCTGCGCCTCGTCCAGAATCACGAAGGCGTCGGACAGCGTACGGCCGCGCATATAGGCGAGCGGTGCGATCTCCAGCGTGCGGGTCTCGAGCGCCCGGCGCATCTGATCGGGCGGCATCATGTCGCCCAGCGCGTCGTAGAGCGGGCGCAGGTAGGGGTCGACCTTCTCTTCGACGCCGCCGGGCAGGAACCCGAGCCGCTCACCCGCTTCCACCACGGGCCGCACGAGCACGATCCGGCGCAGCCGCTTCTTGTGCAGCGCATCGACGGCCATAGCGACGGCCAGGTAGGTCTTGCCTGTGCCCGCGGGGCCGATGCCAATCACGATCTCTTGCTCGGCGATCTCATCTATATAGCGCTTCTGGCCGCCCGATTTCGGTGTGATGATGCGGCGCGAACCGGGCAGCACGATCTTGCTCCCCTCGAGCGCGCTGGGCGGCAGACCCTCGCTCGCGGCCACGATGTCGGCGAAGCGGCGGATGTCGCTGGTCGCGAACGGGGTCGCCAGGCGGGCCTGGTCGATCATGTGTCGGGCGATCGGCAGACAACGCTCCACATCGGGGAGTGGGCCTGAAAGCACCAGCTGATCGTCGCGCAGCACGACGCGACAGCCCGAGAGGCGGGCGAGCTCCTTGAGGTTGGCGTCGTTCACGCCCGCCAGGATGAGCTGGTCCGCCCCCTCCGCGTCGAGGCGATGCTGAACGATCTGCGCCGATTCCATCCTCTTAACCGTCCTCACGCGGGTTTAATCTGAGCCCCAGCGCCCGGAGCTCGTCCTCGGCGATCGGCGCCGGCGCCCCTTCCATCAAGGCGCGCGCCGCCGTGGTCTTGGGGAACGCGATCACGTCGCGCAACGAGGCGCCTCCGGTCAGGTGCATCACGATGCGATCGAGGCCCAGCGCGAACCCACCGTGCGGCGGCGCACCGAACTTGAACGCCTCGAGCAGAAACCCGAACTTGCGTTCCGCCTCCTCGGCCCCGATTCCCAGCACCTTCAAGACGCGACGCTGCAGCTCCGGCTCGTTGATCCGGATGCTGCCACTCCCCAGCTCCGACCCGTTATACACCAGATCGTAGGCCCGGGAGCGCACCGCCAAGGGATCGCTCTCCAGCAGGTCCAAGTCCTCCGGCGCGATCGACGTGAAGGGATGGTGACTCGGCACGGGCTCCCCGCTCTCCGGGTGTCGCTCGAACAGCGGGAAATCGGTGACCCAGAGGAAGCGGTCGCCCGGCTCGACGGCATCCAGCGCTCTCCCAAGATGCCGCCGCAGGGCGTCGAGCGCCGGGTTGGCCTGATCGTCCGGGCCCGCGCACAGCACGAGCAGATCGCCGGCTTCAGCGGCTAACCGACCTGTCAGGGCTGCCGTCTCGGACTCCGAGAGCCGTTTACCGAACCCGCCCTCGGCGCCCGACTCGCTGAGCTTGCTCCAGAGCGCGCCGGGCGCGCCGGCCGCACGGGCCAGCGCGTCTAGCTCGTCCAGCGCCTTGCGGCTCAGCCGCGCACCGTCCGGCACCCGGAAACCGCGAACCCGCCCGCCCGACTCCAAGGCGGAGCTGAAGATACGAAACTCGCTGCCGCGCAACTCGTCGCTCACGTCCTGCAGCTGCCAGGAGAGGCGCAGGTCGGGCTTGTCGGTGCCGTAGCGCTCCATGGCGTCGCGATAGGTGAGGCGCGCGAACGGCCGCTCGATTTCGCGTCCGGCGGCGGACCGCCAGACGGCGACCATGACCGCCTCGCCCACAGCGAAGACGTCGTCCTCGCCGACGAACGACATCTCGAGGTCGAGCTGAGTGAACTCGGGCTGCCGATCCGCTCGCAGATCCTCGTCGCGCAGGCAGCGCGCGATCTGGAAGTAGCGGTCGAACCCGGCGACCATGAGAATCTGCTTGTAGAGCTGCGGCGACTGCGGCAGCGCGTAGAACTCGCCGTTGCTCACACGACTCAGCGTCACGTAGTCACGCGCGCCCTCCGGCGTCGGCCGCGTGAGGATCGGTGTCTCCACTTCCACGAAATCCAGTTCGTCGAGTGCTGCGCGGATCGTCTGGAAGATGCGATGGCGCAATTGGAAGTTGCGCTGCAGCTCCGGCCGGCGCAGATCGAGAAATCGATAGCGCAGTCGCAGCTCCTCCGACGCCAGCTCTTCGTCCGCGCCGTAGGCCACCAGGATCGGCGGTGTCTCTGAAGGCGCGAGGAGCGTCAGCCGCTCGGCGCGCACCTCGATCGCGCCGCTGGGCAGCTCGGGGTTCACCGCCGCCAGCGGTCGCGCCACCACCTCGCCCTCAACAGCGAGCACCGCCTCCGAACCGAGTCGCCGCGCAGCCTCCAGTTCGGGCGGCGGCAGCGTAGCCGGGTTGCAGGAGACCTGGACCGTTCCGAGAAGATCACGCAAGTCGACGAAGATGAGACCGCCGAGATCGCGACGCCGGTGCACCCACCCGGCGAGACGTACCCGCTGCCCGACGTGCTGGGCGCGCAGCTCGCCAGCCATGTGCGTGCGGTAAGAAGTGCGATAGAGGGAGTCGGTCATATCCTGCGCCGTGATCTCAAGATACCGTTGGCTCCATACCCCATCAACAGAGTCACACCCCCACCAGGCGCCGAACCGCAGAGCGGATCCGTCTCCACCACCTCTCGAGCTTCCCTGGCTCCTGCAACGCGGCTTCCTCCTCCCAGCCCGGCCAGTCCCTGCCGAGGATCACCGTGACGTCGAGGTAGAGATTGCGATCCTGCTCGTGGCTCACCCGGCGCAGGCCCAAGGCGTCCGCGACACGCCGTGCCGGCTCGATGCTCTCGAGCCGCGCGATCGCCACCGATGTGTCACGATCGAACTCCGCTGCGTTGCCGTAGTAGACGACGTCGAAGCCGAGCTCGCGCAGTCGCTCCGTCGCGCGGCGCGCCAGTCGGTCGACTCCGGCGCCGTTCAGGATCTCGACCCGGACCCGCCGACCCGACCAGACCCCGCTGGCCGCCCGCTCGGAGGCCGGCGTCTCGCGGCGTAGCTCCAGCCAGAGCGAGGCGCTGAACGCGCCCAGCACGGCGAAGACGAGCGCCAGGACCAAACCGCGCACCCAGCTCGTCACCGACCCGCCACCAGCTCGTTCCAGAACTCGACCGTCTCAGACCGCAACGCCAGCCCGCGACCCAAGAGCTCCGCGACCCGCCGCTCGCAGACTGTACGGAGCACACCCGCCAGATCCTCCGGCAGGCGCGCGCGGAGCGCCGCATCTTCTGCCGGGTTGAAGCGCCGACCCGGCTCGAGATAGTCGGCTAGGTAGAGGTAACGGCCGAGACGTCCCATGCCGCCCCTACCCAGGCTGTGATAGGCGATCGCCTCCAGCATCTCCTCATCATTCAACCCGGCCCCGCGCAGGCGCGCCGCTACCGCCGGGCCATGTCGCACCCGCTTCGGAAAGTCAGCGGCATCGGCGGCCAGCGACTCCGCCCCCGCATCCCGCAGCGCGTCGTGCAGCCAACCGGCCGCCCGCCAGCGCAGACGGTCCCGCTCGCTCAGCCCGAGCTCGACCGCCCAGGCTCCGAGGGTCCCGGCCACCGCGGCCAGGTGCCGCCGCCGCGCGGGGCCTACCTGCGCCCAGGACGGCAGACGTCCTTCCGCGGCTTCCACGATGATGCTGTGCAGCATCGGCGGGCGCTCAACCCCTCCAGCAGTTCAGCGGAACCGGGCGAGCGGCTTGGATGGGGAGCCAGGCGGGATTCAGGGCGCCGTCACCCGGAGGCTTCGTTTGATGACGCGGTTATGCTGGTCGACGAACACGACGCGCGGCTCGTGGCCTTCGACCTCCGACTCCTCATAGTGGGCGTAGCTGATCAAGATCAGCTTGTCGCCCACTTCACCCAGCCGAGCGGCCGCGCCGTTCAGGTGCACCGCACCCGAGCCCCGCTCGCCGGGCAACACATACGTCTCGAGCCGTGTGGCGTTGTTCACGTTGAGCACCTGGATCCGCTCGTAGGGAACCAGGTCCGCCGCCTCGATCAGATCGCTGTCGAGCGTCAGCGAACCTTCGTAATGCAGGTTCGCCTCGGTCACCGTCGCTCCGTGGATCTTCGACTTACAGAGCTCGCGTTGCATCCTCACTCTCTAACCTCAAGCCACCAGGGCCGAATCGCGTTCGAAGTGGGCCTGGCGGGTCTACACCATTGAGTATCAAAAGTTACCAGAATGCCCCCTAATTGCAAAGCAGACTCTCCAGGCCCGGATCGGGACGCCCGAGCCGCACGTTGTCGATCAACCGCGTCTCACCTACTCGGGCGGCCAGGGCCACCACGGTGGCCTCGTCCGCCCCACGCACCGCATCCAGCTCGTCGGCCGAGACGAGCTCTGCGTACTCGACCTCGAGGCCGCCGGCTTCCTCCAGCCGGCTCAGGATGCGCGAGCGAAGCAGCGCGGCGTCGCGGGCGCCGGCGCGGAACGCCGCCACCGCCTCGGCCAACGCGCGCGAAAGGCCGAGCGCGCTCTGGCGCTCGCCCTTAGACAGGTACTCGTTGCGCGAGCTCATCGCCAGGCCATCCGCCTCACGAACCGTCGGCGCCACGACGACACGCACCGGCATGTTGAGGTCGGTGACCATGCGCTGGATGAGCACCGCCTGCTGGAAGTCTTTCTGCCCGAACACACTCACGTCCGGCTGCACGATGGCGAACAGCTTGCTGACCACTGTGAGGACGCCCTCGAAGTGTCCGGGCCGGCTGAGACCGCAGAGTCGGTCGGCGAGCCGGCGGGGCATGACGACGACGCTCTGCTCAGTCGGGTAAAGCTCCCGGTCGTCGGGCGCGAAGACGAGTTGGACGCCGTGCGACTCGGCCGCTTGGGCGTCGCGCCTCAGGTCACGCGGGTAGCTGTCGAAGTCTTCGCCGTGCCCGAACTGGAGCGGGTTCACGTAGACTGACATCACGACGTATTGAGTCAGCTCGCGGCAGCGGTCCAACAGGCTGAGGTGTCCCTCGTGCAGAAACCCCATGGTGGGGACGAGGCCGACCGTCGCGCCGCCGCGGCGCGCCCGGGCCACCGCGTCCCTCACCTCGGCGATCGTGCGCACCAGTTCCACCGCAGGCGCTTGCTCAGTCGTAGGAGTGTTCGGGGCCCGGGTAAGTGCCGTCCTTGACCTCGCGCACGTAGCTGCCCACCGCCGCGCGCACCTGGTCCGCCAGCTGCCCGTAGCGCTTGAGGAAGCCGGGGCTGAAGCTCTCGTTGAGGCCGAGCATGTCCGGCAGCACCAGCACCTGGCCGTCACACTCGGGGCCCGCCCCGATACCGATGGTGGGCACGGGAACCGCGCGTGTGACCGTACCGGCCAGACTTTGCGGCAGCATCTCGAGCACGATGCTGAAGCAGCCCGCCTCGACGAGGCGATCGGCATCGGCGAGCAGCGATTCCCGCTCGGTCTCCTCGCGCCCGACCAATCGATAGCCGCCTAGCCGGTGCACCGACTGCGGCGTAAGGCCCAGGTGACCCATCACCGGGATGCCCGAGCTCACCAGGCGGCGGATTGTGCGCGCCACTTCCTCGTGCCCGCCTTCGAGCTTTACCGCTTGGGCGCCTGTCTCTTGCAGCACGCGCCCGCAGTTACGGATCGTCTCCTCGGGCGAGACCTGGTAAGTGAGGAACGGCATGTCGACCACGAGCAGCGCGCGCCGCAGTCCGCGGCGCACGGCGCGTGCATGGTAGATCATCTGCTCCAGCGTGACCGGCAGGGTCGAGTCCTCACCGGCAAAGACCTGTCCGACCGAGTCGCCGACCAGGACACAGTCGACGCCGCAGTCATCGACCAGCCCGGCCATCAGGTAATCGTAGGCCGTAAGCACCGCGATCCGCTCGCCGCGCTTCTTCATCGCGACGAACTCGGTCGTCGTCACCGGCCGCGACTTAGCCGAGGGCTGGGAAGACTCGCGCTGGTTCATGTTCGGAAATGTTCAGGGCGCGCCAAAGCTATGCCGGCCGCCTTCGAGTGTCAAACAACGGCCGCTGCCGTATTCACTTGAGGAGCACGAACTTGCCCGACCGCTTCTGACCGGCCACTTGAAGCACATAACCGTAGACGCCGGTCGCGGCCGCGGCCCCGCCCTCGAGCACTCCGCTCCAGCGGAAGGGCTGCAGCGGCTCGTCTGCCGCGAACTCGCGACGCTCCGAGTAGACGAGCCGCCCGGCGATCGTGAAGATCTCCAACTTCGCCCTAAGTCCGTCGCCGCCGCGGTCGATGAGGAACGGAAAGTTCACGGCCTGGCCGTCGCTGGGATCGAAGGGATTCGGGTAGGCGGGCAACAGCTCGAGCCGACCCGGCGACGCGCTCGCCTGGCTTGCCCTGCCCTGCGCCGCGGCGGCACGCCCCTGCTCGAGCGCGAAGCCCAAAGCCGAGCGCGAGCTTGCCGCCGCGATCACGAACGTGCGGGTCGCGCCGCTCCGAAGCGGGCCCACAGTCACGAGCTGAGCCCAGTCCGACGCCGAACGGTCCGCGGCCTGGCGACCCCCGAGCCTCATCAGCCGTGCCTTCTCCGCGTCCGTGAAACCTTCCAGGCCGGCGAGCACGCCCCTGCCCTCGCCCACCACGTAGAACCCGGCCTCGGGGACCCCGAGCGGCACAGCCGCATGCGTGGTCGGAGAGCCAGTTCCAGTAGCCAGGGCCATCCACGGTCCGCTCGAATCGGCGGGGAACATCACTGAGGCGCGGAGCTCCATGTCCCACCCGACCGCGTCGCCGGCGTCGAAGTCCCAGTCGAGGAAAAGCCCAGCCAGCGGCAGACCCGGCCCGTCGTTGAACTCGACGGTGGCGCGCAACAGCGCGAAGGCCGCGCTGTCGTCGAGCGCGCTCAGTTCCACCTCCTGCCGCACCGTCGACCCCAGCGATCGCAGCGCACGGTCGTCGTCGAACGCGAGTTCGGCCGAGCCCGTCCCCGGCGCTTCGCTGCTGACCGCGCGCCAGTCGGTGTCGGAGCCAATCGGGTTCGATTTGAGCGCCGGCTGCTGGAGCACGTCCGTGTAGGCCGCGTCGGACACCGCATCGCCGAGCGCCAAAAGGAACGCCCCGCCGGTCAGCCAGTCCTCTCCAAGGAACGAGAACCCCGGCGAACCGGCGACCCGACCCAACCGCCCCTGCCCATCGAGCGAGAGCTGGATCTCCCCGTCACTGAGCGTGAGCGAAGAGGCGACAGCCCCTTCCAAGGCCAGCGCGATGTCGAGCGACGCGCCCAGCGACTCCAGACGTAGGCTCAATCGTCCATCGGTCACCTCTTCCCCGACCAGCTCCGTGAAGACGATCTCGCCGCGAGCCCCGGGCGCGATCGCGGGCGCAACGGACCAGGCCAACCGCCGGGAGGGAGCGCGCTGCCACAACTCGGCTTCGCCACCCGGGAAAATGAGGTCACCGGCGTTACGCAGGACCACCGTGAACCGAGACGCGGCGCGATCCCAGCTCCAGCCGGCCAGCGCCAGTTGCACGCCGCCCAACCCCCCGACCGCCCCGGCGGCGGCCTCCAGATCGATGAGACCGGCGCCGCTCCGGTTGTCGAGGCCGGCGGGCGGCAGGTCCATTGCCGTCGAGAAGAGGGCGTCCTTTAGATCGTTGGCGCCGGCGCCGGGATCGAGCGCGCTGAGCAGGGCTAGCGCGCCGGTCACGTGCGGGGCGGCCCAGGACGTGAAGGCGCCGCTCCGTCCCCCGACCTCGGCGGTGCCCGGGCTCCGCGCCCGCACGAGCGGCACGTCACCGGGAGCGACGACCTCCGGCTTGACCGCGCCCGGCATGCACGGCGATGGCCCACCGAGGCTATTGTCGGCCACCACGACCTCAGCGCCGCGCTGCTCCGCCGCACCGACCGCGAACGCGTTGAGCAGCAGGTCCGCCCGATCCGCCGGCGCTGCCACCGTGTCAAACCCCGCTTGGCGATTGCCGGCTGCGAAGACCACCGGTATGCCGGCGGCTTCCAGTGCGTCGATCGCCCGGTCAAAGACGCCCTCGCAACCCCCGGGCCGGAAACCCCAGGAGTTGTTTACGACGTCCGGCACGTCCGACACGGTCGCCGGATCGCCGTCGGGATCGAGGACCCACTGCATCGACTGCAGGAGCACCGAGCGGCGTGTGTACCAGATGCCCCCGAACGTCTCGAAGGCGTTGGCCGCCACCCATTCGGCGCCGGGAGCCACCCCCGTGACCACCTCGAGCTCGTCCTGCACCAGGCGCGGACCGCCCGGCTCGAGCAGCGTATCGCCCGGCTCCAGAGCCCCGACCGCGACGCTGGTCACGATCGTCCCGTGGCCGACCCCACCGGTGCCACTGTCATCCACAGGCACGGGGCTGATCCCCCAAGGGTCGAACCAGGCCTGCGGCCCCGACGTGCCCCGGCCCCGCCACTTGCGTCGGAGCAGCGGATGCTCGCCGTTCACCCCGCTGTCGATGATCGCGACCACCGCGCCCGCGCCGGTCGCGCCGGCCTCCCAGAGACGCGGCGCGCCGATCGCCTCCAGACCCCAGGGCAGACCGCCGGCCGGATCCTGTGCGGCACCCAGGCCCGGCGCCCAGTGAAGCGGCGCGCGCACACCCGCGCCCGCGGCCAGGTCGACAGGCACCAGGCCGTCGTAGTAGACGCGCTGTACGGCCGCCTGCACCTCCAGCGCCCGCACCTGGCCCGGGGTGAGCCGCGCTGCGGTCGCACCGCTGATCCAGACCGCCTCGCCGTCGCTCAGGTCGAAGGCGACGTCCGTCGGTAGAGCCGTCAGGAGAGCCGCACGCTCCGACTCGTAGGCCCCGGCCAGGTTCGAGGCGTGTTCCGCGGCCCGCCGGTCGGGGTCGAGGGCCAGCGGACGCGGCGGCCCGGCCGGGCGCAGCTGAATCAGTACGGGCACGCGCTCGGCGGCGCCCGCGCGGGCGAGCGCCGCCGCCAGCTCCGTTGCCACGGCCGAGCGCTCCTGGCCTCGCAGCTTCGCGCCCGTTCCGAGCCCGAGAGCTGCGGCAGCGCCGAGGAGGGCCAGGCTGGCAGCGGTCAGACCCTTCAGCTGTCCGCTGGGTTTCGAGAGCAGGCCGATCATCCGATTCACGACGTGAGGACCCGGCTCGTGCGCGAGCGCGGCGGTCTTCGGTTCGAGACTCGCATTCTCGTTGGGCACACGTCGACGAGCAAGGCCCTCGCTTCCGCGGGCCGCTCACGAGGCATCATAAGAAGGGGTGAACGGCAGGAGGCCTCAGACGACGTAGTCCGAGACGGTGATCTGGTATTGGTCGGCGTCTGTCGTCTTGACGATTGTGCGATGCGGGCGCCCGGTGTTGGGGTTGATCTGCGACAGGTCGACGAGCGGCGGTTCGGGCAGCTTGCGGCCGCTAGCGTCGGAGACGATGCGCACGAGCGGCCGATGCAACTCCTCCGGGTTCGGGCTGGGCGCTGCCACGACGGCGAGTTCCCCGGTATCGAGTATGCAGAGTGTGCCGACGGGGTAGATCCCCATCGTGTTGATGAACGCCTTGACCACGATCGGATCGAAGCCGCGGCCCGGGTTCTCCCGCATTTCGCGGAGCACCTCGTCGGGCGGGAATGGTATGTACTGGTAGCTACGCTTGCTAGTCGCCGCGTCGAAGGCGTCGGCGACGGCGATAATGCGCGAGAAGAATCCGAACCAGCGGCTACGGATCACCTTCGGGTAGCCGGTGAAGTCCGTGCGCATGTGGTGCTCGTAGGCCGTGCACATCGCGCGGTAAGGCGGTTCCTCGAAGCCGTGGATGTCGAACAGGAGGATCAACCCGAATTCCGGGTGTTGGCTCATCACCCGCCACTCTTCCTTGTCGAGCCGCCCCTCTTTGTTGAGCACGCTCAGCGGCACGCGTGATTTGCCAACGTCGTGGAACAGCGCACCCAGGCCCAGCTCGAAGAGCTGGTGGCGGCTGAAGCCGAGCTTCTGACCCAGCGCGATCGAGAGGATGCAGACGTTCACCGAGTGCGTGAAGGTGTACTCGTCATAGTCGCGTAGCGTGGTCATGCCAAGCATCGCGGCGTCTTCATGCAGAACCTGATCGACGATACCCAGCACCACCCGCTTGACCCGGCGACCGCTCCAGGCCTTGCCCAGCCGCACGCTGGTCATCACCTCTTTCACCACGTTGACCGAGCGGGCGTACGTGCGGCGGGCCGCGTCCTTCGCCTCATCGCTGAGGCTCATGGCGTCGACCAGCGTCGCCGGCGGACCCACCAGTACGTTGTCGATCCCTGCCCGTTCCTTCCGCTGCCGGAAGGCCTCCAGTGGGTCGTCGGTGTCCTCCGATGGCGTGGCCAGCAGCGAGAGGAACGAGGTCCACTCGCGGATGTCGATGCGCGGGCTCACCTCGATGTCGCCGATCCCATGGCTCTCGAGCGCCCTGCGCACGAAAACGAAGCCGGCGTAGTTGCCGAGGTCGAGCCGCACCCGCACGTCGTTGAAGAAGACGAAGTCACCCGCCAAACGAAGCTGGAGCCGACCCTCGCGCTTCAGCACCGATTGGGTGACCGCGTCCACCTCGGCGAGCGCCCTCTGTACCACCTGGTTCTCCAGCGGATAGAGCCGCAGAGACCGCATCGTGGCGTAAAGCACCCCCAGCACCCTGCGCCCCTCCGCGCTGAGGGTGCCGCTCGTGTCGCGCAGCAGCAGACCCTCACCCCGTCGCATCGCTACTCTCCCCCCGACGCTCTAGCACGGGTCGCGGCGTGAACCGCGCTCAGGACCATCGGATCCCGATCGCGCCCCGCGGCCTGCAGCGCCTGCTGGGCCTCGGGTCCACCCACCAGACCCAACGCACGAGCCGCACAGGCGCGCACCCGGCTGGGGTACTTCCGCCAGAGAGCCCGTCGTCCGTTCAGCATCCGGCCGAGCAGCTTGACGCCCCGCGTACCCGCCGCCCGGGCGTAAGCCTCGAAGAAGGCCAGCTGCTCGGTCAGATCGCGACGCTGCAGTTCGCTCCCGGTCACGTGCTTCTCCAATTGCACGGCGCCTGGACTGTAGCGGAGCTCGGCCAGGCCCCGGGCCGCCGCTACGCGAACATCGCGGCTCTCGTCCTCCAGCGCCTCGAGCAGCGGACCCCCGCCCACCGTGCTTTGGAGCGCCACCAGCCCTTCCACACCGGCCAGCCGCACTCGCGGGTCCTGGCGTTTCACCAGCTCGGCCAGCGCGTCTGCCGTCCCGCTGAGCCGGAGCCGGGCGGCCAAGCCCGCCGCCGACGCAGCAGTCCGCGGGTCGTCCGAGCGCACCAGGTTCGCCACCAGCCCCGGGCTGAGCGCGGCCAGCCGCTCTAGCGTCTCGTTCAGCTTCCCTAGTGCCTCCTTGCGCGTGAGCGTAGGCAGCGCTTGGATGAGGACCTGAATCGCCTCCGGTCGAAGGGCGTTCAGCAACGTAGCGAGGTCCTCGCTGTTCATGTCGATGCTGCCGTCCTCGAGGATGCGCACCAGCTGATCGACCACGAGCGGCTGGCTGAGCTCGCCGACGATCTCGTCCACCTGCCCGCTGACATCCGGGTCCGCCCTCTTCTTGACGATGGCCTGGAGCTCCGAGACGATGAACGCCGCACTGCCGAACTCGCCGTCGGCCAGAAAACGCGGTAACAACTGCCGCAGGATGCCGAGGATCTCGAGCCGGCGCTCCGCGTCCCCCATCTCGTACTGATCCAGCACGGCGAGCATCACGTCCCGCTTTACGGTCCGCTCCCACTCGCGCTGCAGCTCCTGCTGCATCTGCGCCAGCTCGGCCTCGTCGAGGAAGTAGAGCGAGGGCTCGAAATCTTCGCGCAAGGTCGGGGTCTCGAGTTCCGGCTGTAGCTCGAGCTCCGGTAGCGCGGGCAGCTGCGCGTTCTCCTCGACCTCCACCCCACTGCGCGGCAGCGGCGGGTCGTCGCCCAGTACGTCGACGTACTCGTAGCGGATGTGCTCGAAGTCAGAGCTCCAGAGCAGCGTCAGCAGGTCGTCCTCATCCTCCTTGAGACGCTTGGCGAGACGGAGGACGTCGATGAAACGGAGCAGCTCGTTCTTCTCGACACCGGGTTCGAACTCGAGCCGGCGGATCCCGTCTCGATAGAGCTGGAAGGCGAGGTTCTCCTGTCCACCGGATTTGCCGGAGTATACGGGCCGCTCGTCCCAAACGATGTCGTTCTCGAAGATGGAGACCACCACGGTCGGGAGCTGTTCCCAAAGCCGCCCCAGCCGGCTCTCCAGTTCGGCGACGAACTGATTGAGCAATGGATTGCCGTGCACGTAGAGCTGGGCGGTGCGGATCGTCTTGACCAACACCGTGAAGAAGTCGCGGATCTCATTGACGAGCTCGCCCTCGGCAGGCGTTCCGCCCGGAGCAAGGTCGTCGAGCTCCAGCTCGAAATCGAGCAGATCCTCGCCCCCGCTCGCCGGCTCCGGTCCCGCGGCATCCGTGCGCGGCTGAGCTCCGCGCCCCGGCGGCGGATTAGCGGCGCTCGGTTCGCTCGGATCGAAGTCGAAGTCGGGAAGACCGCTCAGCGGGCCGTCATCCATCACCGCTTCCCTCGAGGTCGCACGTGCAGATCGAGCGGCTGGTGAAGTACCTCAGTGCAAATACGGCGGTAATCCGGATGGGGCGGGGTGGGGTCCGGAATATCTGTCGCCGCCTAATATAGTCACCTTCGCCGGTTTTCGTCACCTCACCTCTCCCGACCCCTCAGCACCACCCCTCTACGCTCGCCCGCGCCAGCCCGCCCTCCTCAAGTCGGCAAAGCCCCCTCCCCTCCGGCGAGGGGGTTGCGCTTCGGTGCATTTTCGGGTACCATACGTTCGGTTCCTGTTCGGTGCCACCCTTTCCGCCGCCGGGATAACCCGGCGAGCCAGCCGGAGCGAGCGCGATGGCTTTGACGAAGCGGCAGCGCGAGATCCTCAGCTTCATCGAGAGCTTCATCCAAAATTACGGCTACTCACCCAGTTTCGAGGAGATCGCGAGTTTCTTCGGCTACCGGTCCCTCGCCACCGTCCACGAGCACCTCTCCAACCTCGAACGCAAAGGATACATCCGCCGTAGCTACAACGAGAGCCGCTCCGTCGAGCCGCTGGAGAGCGCGCGGCACCGCGCCGCGGCCACAGCGGTGCCCCTGTTGGGGCGAGTGGCGGCCGGCTCGCCGATCGAGGCAATCGAGGACCAGGAGAGCGTGGCGGTACCCGACGACATGCTCGGCGGCAAAGGGCCCCATTTCGTTCTGCGGGTGCGCGGCAACTCGATGATCGAGGATCAGATCCGCGACGGTGACTGTGTGGTGGTCGAGAGCCGGGACGCGGCAGAGAACGGCGAGATGGTGATCGCTCTCGTGGACGGTGATTCCGCCACCGTCAAACGCTATTTCCGCGAGGGTGACGGCCGCATCCGCCTGCAGCCGGCTAGTCACATGCACGCGCCGCTCTACTACGACGAGTCGGACGTGCAGATCCGTGGCGTGGTGATCGGCGTGATCCGCAAGTATCAGTAGGCAGCCGCCCAGAGGCAGCCGACCCGTCGGCGGCTCGCAAAGCTCTCGGCGTCGGCTCACTCTCGACATCCTCTCGTCCATCCTGCCCAATCACCGGTGTTTTGCTTGACAGCGGTGCTCGGCGTCCGGTATGTTCCCGCCCGTGGCGCGGTCGAAGCACCACGCAGCTTACTGGCGAGTGAAGCTCGTCCTGCACTACGAGGGCCGGCACTTCTACGGGTGGCAGGCGCAGCGCGATCAGCGCACGGTGCAGGGTGAGCTTTCGGCTTTGTTGGGTCGGCTGTGCGGTGATCGCTCACGCAAGCTGACGGCGGCCGGCCGCACCGACCGCGGCGTGCACGCGACCGGTCAGGTGGCGAGCGCGCTCATCCCGGAGCGGTTCGAAGCAGACGAGCTGCGTCGGGCCCTCAATGCCCTGACGCCTCCCGATCTCTGGATCGCCGCAGCAGAGCCCGTCCCGCTTGGCTTTCACCCGCGCTACGATGCCGGCTCGCGAACCTACTGCTACAGGGTTGGCGTCGACGCGCGCTCGCGATCGCCGTTCGAGGCGCCCTGGTGCTGGCCGCTGGCGCGACCCCTCGAGCGCGAGCTTCTGGATCGCGCGGCCGGTTCGATCGAGGGCCGGCATGACTTCAGCGTCTTCGCCAAGTCGGGGCAGCCGAAACGCGGGGTGAGTTGCCACGTGCTCAGCGCCGGCTGGCGCGAGCCCGCGAGAGCGAACGGGGTGCTCGAGTTCGAGATCACCGCCGATCGCTTTCTTCATCGAATGGTCCGCTACCTGGTGGGCACGATGGTGGAGATCGGACAGGGGCGGCGCCCCGCCGACGACATCCGCCGCCTGCTGGCGCGTGGGCCCGGCCCGGGCCCGGCGCCCCCAGCGCCGGCCCAGGGTTTGTTTTTGACGCGAGTGGACTATAGTAAAGAGTTCTGACAATAGCAGCTGCGAGAGAAGATGCGATGAGGAGACGCGAATGAAGATCTTTCTTGACACGGCCGATCTGCAGGAGATCCGTCGGGCCGCACAGGCCGGGCTGATCGACGGGATCACCACTAACCCCTCCCTGCTCTCCAAGGTCGTCGGCGACGCCAACCTGGCCGACTACATGAAAGAGATCACCGACACGGTCAACGGGCCGGTGAGCCTCGAAGTAGTGGCCACGGACAGCGACGGCATGGTGACCCAGGGTCGTGACCTGGCGCGCATCGCAGAGAATGCCGTGATCAAAGTCCCGCTGACCGAGGACGGCCTGGTGGCTTGCCGGCGACTGCGCGCGGAGGGGATCGACGTCAACGTCACCCTCTGTTTCTCGGCGTCGCAGGCACTCCTGGCCGCCAAGGCCGGGGCGAGCTTCATCTCGCCGTTCGTCGGGCGTCTCGACGACATCTCGCACGAGGGGATGGAAGTAATCGCGCAGATCCGCGAGATCTACGACAACTACGGGTTCGATACCGAGATTCTTGTGGCTTCTATTCGGCACCCGCTCCACTTCGTCGAGGCGGCGATGCTCGGCGCGGACATCGCCACAGTGCCTCCCGCCGTGCTCTGGAGGCTTCTGGATCATCCACTGACCGACCGCGGGCTGGCAGCGTTCCTCAAGGACTGGGAGAAAGCGAAGCTCGAGGTGCCCAGTATGGGGGAGGTCGAGGTATAACGACGCCGCCCGAACATCCTCGTCGGCGACGCGCCTTTGCCGCCGGGTGGATCGCTGGGTTCGCCGCGGCCCTCGCCGGGCTGCTCATAGTCCTGTTCTGGCCGCCCGCCTTCCTGGACGGTGCGGATCAGACGGTTGCGCAGCCGCTGGCGGGTGCGACGGCTCAGCGCACGGCGGGTCCGACGCTCGGCGTCGAGCCCGGGCAACTCCCTCAGCTTCCGCTGGCCCGCCAGACCGCAATCGTAGAGGCGACCCAGCGGGTGATCCCCTCCGTGGTCGGCGTCAACGTGATCCGCCGACAGCGCGTGGGACCGCGCTCGCTCTGGGAGGACTTCTTCGTCCCCTTCGGCTACGAGCGGGAGGTCGCGGGGCTCGGCTCGGGGTTCGCGATCGCGCCAGGTGGATATGTGCTCACCAACGCGCACGTCGTGCAGGGCGCGATCGAGATCGTCGTGGCAGCGATGGACGGAAGCGACTACCCCGCCGAACTGATCGGCGCGGACGAACTCTCCGATCTCGCCCTGCTGCAGGTGGAGGTCGAGCTCTCAGTGCCCGAGTTCGGCGACTCCGACGCGCTGGTGACGGGCGAGCCGGCCATCGCCATCGGCAATCCGTTCGGCTACCTCTTGTCCAACGTCGAGCCTACCGTCACCGCCGGCGTGATCTCGGGCGTCGGCCGGCACATTTTGCCGTCGGCCTTCTCGCGCTCAGGTCGTGGCCAGGGCCAGACGATCTATGCCGACATGATCCAGACGGACGCCTCGATCAACCCGGGCAACTCCGGCGGTCCGCTCGTCGACGCCGAGGGCCGGGTGATCGGGGTGAACTCGGCAATCTTCTCTCGCTCGGGCGGCTCCCAGGGACTCGGCTTCGCGATCCCGATCAACCGCGCCCGGCGCATCGCCGAGCAGCTGCGTAACGATGGACAGGTGCGGCGGCCCTGGGTGGGGCTCGATGTGGGGCCCAGCGAGAGCGACCGGGCCGGTCGCCGGCGCGGGGCCACCGTCGTCAGGATCGCGCCCGGCTCGCCCGCCGAGCGCGCGCGACTCGAGCGCGGGATGGAGCTCGTCGCGGTTCAGGATCGTCGAATCAAGTCGCCCCTCGACTGGGAGGCCGAGCTGTTCGACGTCTCGCCGGGCGACCGGCTGGCCGTGACGGTCCGCGATCGGGACGGCCGCGAGCGGCAGGTCGGGCTGGATGTGGAAGAGCTCCCCTCGGTGCGCGCCGCGCGAGTGGAGGTCCTGGAGGGGCTCGAGCTCATCACCCTGACCCCGGCGATCCGCGCCGAACGCGGCCTGCGCAACGGTGAGGGCGCGCTGATCGTGGACGTGTCGGATCAGGTGACGCGCGTGACGGGGCTGCGGCGCGGCGATTTGATCATCGCGATAAACCGCCAGCCGGCGGAGAACGCCGAGGACGTGGCGCGTATGCTCGACTACCTGGCGGGCCGCGGGGCGATCCGCGTCTATTACGAGCGCGACCGCAGCATCTGGAGCACGACCTTCCGGATCGAGAGGTGAGGGGGTGCGCGTGCCTGACGACAGCTATCAGAACCCGCTGATCGCGCGCTACGCCTCGGACGAGATGGCGCGTATCTTCAGCCCACTCTTCCGAGCGCGCACCTGGCGCCAGCTCTGGGTCGCTCTCGCCGAGGCCGAACGCGAGCTGGGGCTCGAGATCGGCGCCGAGGCGATCGCGGACATGCGGGCCAACCTCGACCGGGTCGATCTCGAGCGGATCGCGGAGATCGAGTCCGAGGTGCGTCACGAGGTGATGGCGCATATTCATCATTTCGGCGAGGTGGCACCGGCGGCCCACGGCGTGATCCACCTCGGGGCGACGTCGGCGTTCGTCATGGACAACGCCGACTTGATCCAGCACCGCGAGGGCCTGAAGCTGGTGCGCCGGCGGCTGCTGAGCCTGATCTCCGCGCTGCGCGATCAGGCGTTGCGCCACCGCGAGGTGGCGACCGTCGGCTACACGCACCTGCAGCCTGCACAGCCGACCACGGTCGGAAAGCGCGTGAGCCTCTGGATTCAGGATCTGCTGCTCGACCTGGAGACCATCGAGTTCAGGCTGGCCAAGCTATGCTTTCGTGGGGCGCGCGGCGCAACGGGCACCGAGGTTTCGTTCCTGACGCTCTTCGGGGGCGACGGCGCCAAAGTCGATCGTCTCAACGCTCGCATCGCCGCCAAGATGGGCTTCGAGCAGCTTTTCCCGATCAGCTCGCAGACCTACTCGCGTAAAGTCGACGCCTTCCTGCTCGGCGCGCTGTCGGACGTGGCCCAGTCGCTCTCGAAGTTCGCTAATGACATCCGCCTGTTGCAGAACTTCGGCGAGCTACAGGAGCCGTTCGGCAAGGCTCAAGTGGGCTCCAGCGCAATGGCCCATAAGCGGAACCCCATGCGCTGCGAGCGCATCAACGCACTGGCGCGCCATGTCATCGTTCTGGCTCTCGATCCGGCGATCACGGCGGCCAGCCAGTGGCTCGAGCGCACACTCGATGACTCTGCCAACAAGCGGATCGCCGTGCCCGAGGCCTATCTGGCCAGCGACGCCGTGCTGCTTCTAGCCCACAACGTCGCCGCCGGGCTCGAGGTCCACCCCGAGGTCGCGGCGCGCCGCCTGGCGGAACAGCTCCCTTACCTCGCCGCTGAGCCGGTGCTGCTCGAAGCCGCCCGTCGTGGCGGCGATCGGCAGGAGCTTCATGAGCGGATCCGCCGGCACGCCATCGCGGCGGTCGAGCGGGCGCGATCTGGCCAGCCCAGCGACCTGGTGGAACGGTTGGCCGCCGACCCGGCGATCGGGATCACGCGCGAGGAGCTGGAGGCGATGCTGACTCCCAACGCGATGGTCGGCCGGGCGCCCCAACAGGTCGAGCGGTTCGTCGCAGAGCGCGTCGACCCGATACTGGACCGGCACCGTGGCGAGATCGAGGCGACCAGCCCGACGCTCGCCGTGTGAGAGGCCATGGCTGAGAGAACCTAAGCGAGTAGCCAGGAACGACGATGAGCGAAGCGCTCCGCACCGTCGATCTCGACCTGCCGCTGTTCAGGCGCGGCAAGGTCCGTGAGATCTATCAGCTGGGGGACGACCTGTTGCTCGTCGCAACCGACCGCATCAGCGCCTTCGACGTCGTGCTCGACGAACCGATACCGCACAAAGGTCGGGTGCTCACTCAGCTCTCGCTCTGGTGGTTCGAGCGGACCCGCGACATAGTGGTCAACCACCTGATCTCCGCCGACGCGAACGAGATCATCGCTCGCCATCCGCCGCTCGCCGGGCTGCGCGAGCGTTGGGAAGGTCGTTCGATGCTCGTGCGTCGCGCCGAACCCTTCCCGGTCGAGTGCGTGGTGCGGGGCTACATCACGGGCTCGGCTTGGAAGGAGTACCTCGCGGGCGGAACGCTGGCCGGCGAGGCCTTGCCCGAAGGGCTGGTCGAGAGCCAGCGGCTTGACCCACCGATCTTCTCGCCCGCCACTAAAGCGACCGAAGGCCACGACGAGAACATCACCTTCAAGCAAGTACGCGCGGTGGTGGGAACCGCCGTGGCGAACATACTGAAAGACATCAGCCTGCAGCTCTACGAGCGTGCTCGGGACGTCGCCCAGGCCGGCGGCGTCATTCTGGCCGATACCAAATTCGAGTTCGGCGTCTCCGAGAAAGGCGAGATCCTGCTCATCGATGAGGTGCTGACGCCCGACTCCTCCCGCTTCTGGCTGGTCGAGCTCTACAAGCCCGGCCGCAGCCAACAATCGTTCGATAAGCAGCCCGTGCGCGACTACCTGGACGAACTGGTCGCCCAGGGGAGGTGGAACAAGCAGCCGCCACCGCCGCCGCTGCCGCCCGAGGTCGTGCGCAGCACGTCGGAGCGCTACCTGAAGGCGTACGAGCTCATCACCGGCGAGCCGCTGCTCGTCTCGAACTGAGGGGCCGGAGGGCGACCAACATGCGCGTGCCGCTCGCTCGAGAGGGATATCCCTTCATCGCCAGCACGGCCGTCCCGGCCCTCGTGTCGCTTTGGGCCGCCCGCGCCTGGGGTGGCACCGTCCTCTGGGTCATCGCCTCGGCGCTCGCCCTGCTCGCCCTCTCCGTGATCGCCTTCTTCCGCGATCCGGAGCGTCGCGGTCCGCAGGGCGCTGAGCTCGTGCTCGCTCCCGCCGACGGCAAGATCATCGACGTCGGCTTATACGACGAACCGTCTTATCTCGGGGGGGAGGCGCTGCGTGTCTCGATCTTCCTCTCGCTGATCGACGTGCACGTGAATCGCTATCCGGTCTCGGGCGCAGTGCAGCACCGCGCCTACGAGCCGGGGCGCTTCCAACCGGCCTGGCGGCGCACAGCCGCCCATGCAAACGAGCGGTCGTCCACCGGTATCGCGGCCGAAGGCAGCCCGATTCTCGTGAACCAGATAGCTGGTCTGGCGGCGAAGCGGATCGTCACCTACGCCAGGGTTGGCGACCAGGTTCGCCAAGGTGAGCGAATGGGCCTCATCCGCTTCGGCTCCCGGGTCGACGTCTACATGCCAAAGCAAACCGCGCTTGAGGTAGGCGCGGGGCAGCGAGCGGTCGGCGGCATCACCGTGCTCGCGCGCTTGCCCAAACGGACGAGAGAGGCATCGTGATCAAGAAAGCGACGACCGCCCGATCCGGCCGGCGACGCGGCATCGTCATCCTCCCCAACGCCTTCACGCTCGGCAACCTCTTCTTCGGTTTCTGGGCTTGCGTCGCGGCCCTGCGCGGCGATTACGCCCTCGCCGCCTGGCTGGTCGTCCTGGCCGGGGTCGCCGACGGCGTGGACGGCCGCGTGGCCCGCCTGGTTCGCACCGGCTCGCCGTTCGGCCAAGAGCTCGACTCACTGGTCGACCTGGTGAGCTTTGGCATCGCTCCCGCCCTCATCACGTACCGCCTCTTCCTCGACAGCGGCGACTGGAGCTGGGCGCTCGCCTTCATCTACGTCGCCGCCGTGGCGATGCGGTTGGCGCGCTTCAACATCGAGCAAGGCGGCCAGGCCCATCTGCACTTCCACGGGCTCCCATCACCCGTGGCTGGCGTGACACTCGTCTCCTTCTACCCGTTCAGCCAGACGGAACTCTTCGCCCAACACCTGTCGCACTGGCCATGGACGCAGGTCATGGCTGGTGGTATGATTGTGCTGGGCGGGCTCATGCTGAGCCACGTCCCCTATCCGGCGATCCCCCGTTTGAGCCTGCGCACTGCCAGCGGGCGCGGAGGCATCGCGTTCCTGCTGACTTGCTCGGCACTTCTCATCTGGAACCCCAGGCTGGTGGTCTTCCCCATCGGCGTGATTTACACGACGTACGGCATCTTACGGACTGCCGCCCTGGGGTTGCTGGATCGCTTGCCGGAACGCGATCTGCTGAGCGAGGAGCTGAGTGCCGAGGAAACCGAGAACCGCGATCTGGAGTACGAGGATATGCGGCCGCACTGGACCCGCAGGGCCGAGGCGAGCGATTCGGCCGAGGGTACGGAGCTGGACGAGCAAGCGTAGGTTCAGGACGGCTGAAAACGAGAGGGGGGAAAGAGATGGGCACACGGAGAGCGATTTGGCTTGTGACGGCGCTGGCCATCGCGGTGGCGGTGGTCGTGGCAGCGACGCCTCAGGATGTCCGCACCATCGCCCCGGGCATGTCCGAGGCTCAAGTGATCGACGTCTTCGGGCAGCCGCAGGGCAAGAGCGCCTATGGCGATTTCGCCTACTACTTCTACAATAACGGCTGCGAGGAGGAGTGCGGCTTCCCCGACTTCGTCGTCTTCCGGAACGGTCAGGTGGTCGACGCCGTGCTTCGCGCACCCTGGCACGCGTACTCCGGCGAGAGCTCCTCACCGAAGGGGACGATCCCGCGGCCAACCCCGGGCGGCGAGACGCTTCAGATGCCGACCGAAGTGCAGGGTGTCGAGGTTCGTCCGGCCGAGGTGCCCCCGGCCGAAATGCCCACACCACGCGTGCTGGACGAGAAGCCCGACACCACGAGCGGCGGGGGCTAGCTCCGCGAATCTAGAAGCGCCCTCCGGCGATCCCCCGCGCCTGCCCTCTCCGCGCCGGAACGCCTTCAACCCACGGGAGCCCCTCCGAGTGGTGGTGCCCAGGCCGACCGCGGCGCTACGGCGCCGTGGCTGGTACGGCGGGACGACCGTGGTTATCATGCTAGCGCGTTCCGATAACTCCGATCAGTCTGCAGATGAGCACGTGGCACCGGCGCACAGCTAGCTTCGCGAACCCGTCACCCCGGACGCGTCTACCCGTCAGCCATAAATCGCTCCGCGAGGAGTGCGGCGTGATGGCCGTCTCGGGGCACGATGCGGCGGCGGAGCTCACCTTCCTCGGCCTCTACGCGCTGCAGCACCGCGGCCAGGAATCGGCGGGGATCGTCGCGGTCGGCCGGGACGGCGAAGCGCGCATCCGAAAAGGCATGGGCCTGGTCGCCGAAGCGATCAAGAGCGAGCACATCGGCGACTTGCGGGGGGACGTCGCGATCGGCCACGCCCGCTACTCGACCGCCGGCGAATCGGAGCTGCGCAATGCGCAGCCGGCCCTCGTCGACTACCGGGACGGCACACTCGCTCTGGCCCACAACGGCAATCTGACCAACGCGACCGAGCTGCGGACCCGATTGGTCGGCGCAGGGGCGATCTTCCAGTCGACGATGGACTCGGAGGTGATCGTCCATCTCGTCGCCCGTTCCCAGCAGCCAAACCCGGACGACCAGGTTGTGGAAGCGCTGCGCCAGATCGAGGGCGCCTTCTCATTGGCTATTCTGGTGAACGACACGATCTACGCGGCCCGCGACCCGCGCGGCTTCCGGCCCTTGATACTCGGACGCAAAGGGCCAGCCGTCGTGGTCGCCTCCGAGACCTGCGCCCTGGATCTGATCGAGGCCGACTACGTTCGCGATATCGAGCCGGGCGAGGTGCTGAAGATCCGAGACGGCGGGATCGAATCGTTGCCGCGCCTGGCACCTGAGGTGCATGCCGCCTGCATCTTCGAGCTCGTCTACTTCGCGCGCCCCGACTCTAGCCTCTGGGGTTGCTCGGTGGACGCCGCGCGTCGCGCTTTCGGACGCCAACTCGCCCGCGAGCACCCGGCGGACGCCGACGCCGTCTTCTCAGTGCCCGATTCATCCAACTCGGCCGCGCTGGGTTTCTCCGAGGAGTCGAACATCCCGCTCGAGCTAGCGTTGATCCGCAACCACTACATCGGGCGCACGTTCATCCAGCCGCTCCAGCAGGACCGCGACTTCAAGGTGCGCGTCAAGTACAATCCGGTACGCGAGCTGATAGTAGGTAAGCGCGTGGTGATCGTCGACGACTCGCTGGTCCGCGGCACCACGAGCCGTGGCTTGGTCGCGATGATCCGGGCGGCGGGCGCCACGGAGATCCACTTCCGGATCTCGTCGCCGCCCATACGCCACCCTTGCTTCTACGGCATCGACATGCCCACCCGGCAAGAGTTGCTCGCCTCGCGCCTGAGCGTCGAGGAGATCCGCGACCACTTGGGCGTCGATACGATCGGCTACTTGTCGCTGGAGGGGATGATCGGTGCGGTGAAAGAGTCCGGCCCCTTCTGCGACGCCTGCTTCACGGGTAACTACCCGGCCCCGCTCACCGACCTCGAGAAAGGTCTTCTCGCTACGGTCGCCACGCGCACGCCGTAGGCCCGACTCAGCGCACGGTCTTCTGCCAGCCTCGCGAGTGACGCAAGTGCTTGGCCGAGTCGAACTGACTCCTGGCCAGCACAGCGTCCAGGTCGTCGATTTCCAGGAAGGGTCCGTAGCTAAAGAACTCGCTGCCTCGCGGGACGACCAGGCTGCCGTCGGGAAAGATCATCACATACAGACGATCGAGCGTGGCATGGTCCAGAAAGTTGACCCGGATCTCGGCCCGCTGGGCAAGCTCCCGCTTGAGCGCCGCGAATTCCCCCGCACTCACCAGCAGTTTCGCCCAGTCCACCTCGACCATGGCACGCGGAAAAGCCTGGAAGATGTTGTAGAACACCCGCGCCTGTGTGCTGCGCGCGTAGTCCTCCACCAAAGCCAGTATGTTGGGGACGTCCTCGATGTTGTGGCGGGTCACCGGCGTACAGACCTTCACGTCGATATCGGGATAGGCGCGTAGCCAGTCGAGCGCGCGCAGCACCGCCGCGAAATGGCCTGCCTCCTTGGTGCGTGCATTGACCTCCTCTGTCGAACCGTCCAGCGGCAATGAGATGAGGTCGATCTGAGGCCCGACGTCGGCTAAGAACTCGCGACTCAGCTCGTCTCCGGTCGTAGAGAGCGCCACCTCCAAGCCGATCTGGCGCGCCTCACAGATCAGCAGCGCGATGTCCAGCCGCTTGAGCGGATCGCCCCCCGTGAACACGATGCGCCGCGCGCCCACCTCTTTCACCCGATCGACGATGCGCAGCGCCGAGCCGGTGTCCACCGGATTCTCGTACTCCTGTGGACCCCAGCAATACGGACATTCCTGGCTACAGTCCGACGTCACGTGAAAATCGATGGTCGCTATCTTGTCCGACATGCCTCAGCTTCACCCGCCGACACGGGTCCAATGATTGCGCAGCAAGAGCTTCGCTGCCAAACCGACGCGAGTTCGGCCTCCGGCTGGTGATTACGCTAGTTGCGGGGCTGCTCGGCGAGCGCCCGGTAGTACTCCTCGACCAGCTCGCGGTAGCCAGCCGGTACCTCGTCCGAGCCCGTCAGCAAGGGCTCGCGCCCCTCGTCTCCGGCGACCTGCCGTCGTAGCGCGTACTCGAACTCCTTCAGCCCCTCGATGACCCGCGCCTGCAACTCCGCCAGGCCGCGGGGGTCTGAGAACCCACGGCCGGACTCGAGGCGACGCAGCCGGTCGACGATCGCATCGAAGTCCGCCACGCCGACGCCCTCGCGTTCAAGATCCTGGCGAAGCCGCTCCGCCTCGGCCCGGCGCTCTCGAAACTCGCGCGACCACTGGCGGACGTCCTCAGCCGCGAAGCCTGGGAAACCGTCCACGGTCGCATCGGCAATTCGAGCGTCCCCGCGCGCCTCACCACCGGGCTGACTCTCTCCAGCCGCTTCGGGCTCGGTCCGACGCCCGGAACTGCCTTCCTCGATCCGCTCCTCGAGCGACTCGAGCGACCGGGTCAGGTCGCGCGCCCGATCGAGCGCCCGGCCGAGCCGCTGTTCCTTCGACTCGCCGATGGCCTCGCGGGCCGTCTCGAGCTTCTCGCGCAACGCGTCGATGTCGCCGCTGATCTGCTGCTCGAAGTTGCGCGCGTACTCGGCCGACCGCTGCTGGACCACACCGCGTGAGTAGCGGATCTTGTCCTCAAGCTTGCTGTCGCGAATCGCTCTTCCCGCCTCCTGCAGGCGGTGCGAGGCGTCCCGCTGTTCGCGGCGCGACTCCCGGGCCAAGCGATCGAGCTGTGCCTCGAGGTCTTTCACCTCCTCCGCCATCTCTTCCTTGCGCTCGATCAGCCGCCGCAACCGCTCGCCGCGATTGCGGTCCGTCTCGGCGAGGCGATCTACCTCCGACGCTACGTCTCGTTGCTCCTCCGCCAGTCGCTTCGCGCGCTCCAGCGCGTCCTCGACGTCGCGCTTCAGGCCCTGCGAACGGCTCTGGTCGAGCGTGCGCCGCGCCTCACGCAACCGTTCCAGCGCCGAGAGGCCCTCGGCCACGCCGCGCTCGCGCGAGCCGCTCGAGGCGCGCCGCATCTCCTCCGCCGCCTGACGCAGCTCGCGGGCGGTCCGGTTGAGCTCGGGACGCGAACGCTCGCGGGCCAACCGCTCCAGCTTGCGGGCCAGCTCCTCCGCCTCCTCGGCCAGCTCGCGTTGCGCGGCACCGCCGCGGCCCGCCTGACCCGATGACTGGCCGGCGCGCGCCCGCCGCCGCTCGGTCTCCTGCTGCTGCCGGCGTGCAAGCTCCTGCAGCTTCTGCAGCGTCTCGTCCAGCTGCTGATCGACCTGCTGCCCCTGGTCGCGCTGGACACGCTCGTACTGGTTGCGCTGCTTGTCCAGCTCGAGCTCGAACAACTCGGCCAGCTCCTCAGCGTCCGGCTGGCCCGCGCCGCCGCCCCCGGGCTCGCCGCGCGCGACCTGAACCTCCCGGAACGCCGACTCGGCGCGCTGCAACTGCTGAAGCGCCCGCTGTTCCGGCGCCAGCGCCTCGTCCGGTTCGCGCTCACCGAGCCGCTCCTCGGCCTCACGCATCGCCTCCGCCGCCTTCGGCAGCGCTTGCGCGATCGTCTGGAAACGCTCGTCCATCTGCACTATGCCGCGCGCCCGCAGGCGTGCCAGCAGCGCTTCCACGTCCTCGCGCAGCTTACCCTGGGCAAGCGTGAGTGTGGCCAAATTCTCGGCGTAACCCTTCGCGCTATAGCGCTCGCGGTCGCGGATCACGTTGAACGTAGCGGCGATCACGTCCCGCTGCCGCCGCGACAGCGAGCTGTCGAAGCCGCCCGCCCCAGCGGCACCGCCCGCCTGGTCGGCCTGTCGATACTCGCGATCGAACCGGCGGACCTCCATGAAATAGATGTCGGTCGTCGTCACCTGACGACCGCTCTCTCGGTTGTTGTCCGTCGCGCGTGCGTAGTAGGAGATGAAGTCGCCCGGCACGAGCTCGTACTCTTCGAGATAGAGCGTGTGGGCTGCGGTCAGCTGACGCCGTGTCCCGCGGCCGCGGTACAGTTCGACCGTCTGTTCCGCGCTTCCGTTCACCGAGAAGATCAGCTCGAGCCGATGCACTCCGTAGTCGTCTTCAGCCTCGATCTCGGTGAACACCTCTTCGATGTTGGTGACCTTGATGTCGCGTCCCGGTTTCTTGAAGACCAGCCACGGTGGTTGATCCGTCAGCACGTCGATTAGATAATCGGGCGACCCGACGATCCGCTCGCCGTCGGCGGTCTCCAACACGATCCGGTAGGCGTCGTCCCGGTTCACGCGCAGCGCGCCGCTCAGCCTACCGTCCGGCTCCAGAGCCAGCGCGATCGAGTCCCCGCTCTCGAGCGCGATGGAGCCCCCCGCCACCGGCACCGTCGGCGTCACCAAGGCTTGTACCTCGGTGCCCCGCAGGGCCGCGATGTCGCCGCCATCCCGGCGCTGCGGCTCGAGGCCCGTGTAGGCGGGAAAGTGGTACTCCAGGACCAGATCCGCCACGTACGGCAGGTCAGCCACCTCGATGCGGAAGAGCCCGGAACGCACACCGCTCGATTCGACGAAATACTCCGTCTCCTCGTTGAGCTCGAACAGGAAGAACTCGTAGCTTCCTGTCTCCTCGTCCAGGCTCATCGGGAAGCGCTCCCACTCGCGCTCAGGGCCACGCTGTGCGGCGAGCTCGACGGACTCCGCTTGGAAGTTGAGGAGCCGCGCGGTGACCTTGAGCTCGCCGCCCCGCGCGACCCGGGCGTTACCCGGCTCGACATCGATCCGGTAAGGGTTCACGACGGCGGCATTGCCGAGGGGTAGCAAGAAGGGCTTGCTGTGGTGCAAGAACGGCGGTGAGAAGAAGAACGCCGCCAGCAGAGCGATCATTGAGACCGCCAGCATCGCCGCCGATCTTGACAGCCTCCCGGCCTCTACGCGCCGCCCATAATCGATGGCCGCGCACCTCTCGACCGCACTCTCGACCAACCCGCGCACCAGACCCGGCGAGTAGACCGCCGAGTCGTCGGTCCCGGCCCCGAACTCCACGGCGCTCAGCACCCGCGCCTCGAGCGACGGCTCATGCTCTTCCAGGTACAGCGCCACCCGCTCGTCACTGAGCCGTCGCGACAGCGGCCAGACCAGGAAGCGCAGGGCGAGTAAGCCCAGAGCCACATAAGCGAAGGCGCGGAAGACGGTCACGCCGCCGGGGCTGAACCGCAACCGGTCCATGCCGAAGGCCGAGATCAGGAAGACGAGCAGCCCGGCCCCGAGGACGATCGCCAGCCCCCGCAGCGCCACGCGCAGCCTCCAACGGCGGCGTACCGCTCGGATTACCCGAATCAGCTCGTCGTGGCGCGATCGGGATCGCATCGATTCGCCTCCCGCCTGCGGTCAGCTAGTCGGCGCCGCTACCGCCGCGCGCCGAATTCGATTGGATAACACCGTCTCGAGGACCAGGGTTGCGGCGGCCGCCAGCAGAAGATACCACCAGAGCCCCTGGCGCCGCTCCCGTTCCTCGGCCGGCAGCTCCACGGCGGCCTCCGCGGCCGGAAGGCCGCCCCGCTGCGCGATCGCCGAGGCCAGCTCCTCCGGATCCACCCTCGCGAGGTCCGACTCCAGCGGATCCAGGTTCACCGCCAGAGTGTGGCGGAAGCGCTCCAGCGTTCCCGTTCCGCGGATCTCGTAAAAGCCGGGCTGAGTCAGGCTCAGGTAGCGGGATTCGGCCGGGCGAACCACTTCACGGCCGCCGTCCGGCCGCTCCAGCAACAGTTCGGGCGCCGCTGCGACGACGTCCGCGCCGAGACCGATGTCCTGAAACAGATCGACAGCTTCACCCACGCGATACGAGGGCCGCGGCTCGGAGTATCCGGAGAGATGCCTGATGACCTGGTGTGCGAAGGGCAGGAAGACTGGCTGAAGCGTTAGGTCGTTCCAGAAGTTCTGCAGCCCCGACCCCCAGACCAGAACGACACCATCGCCGCGGCGTCCCTCCACGAGCGCCGCCGCCCCATGTTTTGTACTTAGACATCGACATAATGAACAATAAATTTCAATTATGAATTTGAGTGTTGGAATTGTTGGCTTGCCCAACTCGGGCCCCACAAAATCTTCCCTCTCGCCTTTGGGAACTATTCGTTCACGGCTCGAGGAGCGATTCGGCGGG
>CAYFXF010000002.1:32644-35553 GCA_964347085.1 uncultured Gemmatimonadota bacterium
CCGCCCCATCGTCGAAGCGGGCCAGCACGCGCGCACCTTCCTCAGGCTCGAGGCGCCGGTAGCGGAAGAAGCGAGCCGCCGAGAAGTCTCCGCTGCGTGGCACGCGAAACAGCTGCATCGCCGGGTGATCCCAATCCAGGTAGCTCAACGTTCCCCCGCCGCCCGACCGGTCGACCGGGCTGCCAAATCCGGCCGGGAGGAAGGGGAGCGACTTGCTCGGCCAGGCGCTCGGTGGACTGTGCCGGCCGAGTATCACGAGCAAACCGCCGCCCCCCGTCACGAACTCCTGCAGACGCCGGCCGACCGGCCCGCCGGGAAACGGCGCGTCGTTGAGCACGATGACCGATCGGCCGCTCAGATCTTCGACCTGCAAGCGCGTGACACGCTTCAGCGAGACCTCAAAACCGGGTCGGCTGCCGATCCCGAGGGCGCGACGCAGGTAGAGGCTGTGATCCCGCCGGGCGGAACGCGGATCGACGACGAGCACTGAGAGCGCCCCGGTCGGATCGATCACGAAACGAAACGCGTCGTCGCCCGGCAGCCGATCCGCCCCGCCTCGCACAACACCCCGCGCCTGCCGCCCCGCGCGCACGACCGGCTCGAACTGGACGGTCGTCGCCCCATCCGCGCCGACCCGTGCCGCGGCACGCTCCAGCTCCTGCCCGTCCACCTCGAGCGCCAGCTCGAGCTCCGCGGTCCCACCCTCGCCTGCACCCATGAGCCGGGCGGAGACGATGAGGAGATCGCGACCGCCGCTCCGCGAGCTCGCCAGCGCCGCGTCGACCACGGCGAGGTTCCGGGCATCCGGCTCCGAGACGTCCACGTACGTTAGCCCGGCACCCTCCGGAAGCCGGACCGCACGTCGCGCATCCCAGCCCGACCTCTGAAAGTCGCTGATCAGGAACACCTCGGCTCGCGGCCGGTCCGATCGCTCGACTAGCTCGCGCGCGAGCTGAAGGGCCGGGCCGAAGCGCGTCCTCTCGTAGCCCGGCTCGGCGCCGTCGAGCGCCCCGCGCAGGACCCCCGCGTCGGCGGTGCGCGGGGTCGCAGCCTCCGCCCGCTCGTCGAACAGGACCAGCGTGGCACGGTCGTCCGGCCCCAGGCCCTCTAGGGCGCGCCGCGCCGCTGTCCGAGCGCGGTTCCAGCGATCCCCGTAGGCCATGCTGTGCGAGCGGTCGAGCAGCACGACCAGCTCGCGTGCGCTGGCGAAGGCCGCCGCCGTCCCGGTAGCACGGTCAAGCAATGGCCGAGCGAAGGCCGCCGCCAGAAGGACGAGCGCAGCACAGCGAAGCAGGAACAGGGGCCAGTGGCGAATACGCTGCCGCCGTGAGGTGCGGAAGGGAATCCTGCGCACGAACATCAACGATGGGAACCTGACCGCCTCCTTGCGCTCGCGGTGCGTCAGGTGCACAAGGACGGGCACGGCGATCGCGACCAGACCCGCCAAGAACACCGGCGCCACGAAGGAGACGCCCATTCAGCGCACCCGGCTCAGCTTCTCGCGCCGCGTCAGGTAGCTGAACAGGGCGTGGTCCAACGGCTGCGCGGTGTTGAACAGATAGTAGTCCACGCGGTTCTCCACCAAGAGACGGCCGAGCTCGTCGAGGTGCGTTGACATGAGCTCGCGATAGCCCTCCCGCTGGCGTTCGGGTACCACCGGGATCCGCTCGCCCGACTCGAGCTCCTCGAACTGGGCAGCTCCTTCAAACGGAAAGTCGATCTCCGCCGGATCGAGCACCTGGAAAACCAGCACGTCGTTCCCTTTGTTCTTCAGGTAGCTCACGGCTCGCAGAACGGCCTCTGGCTCCTCGTAGAGGTCCGAGATCAGCGCCAGGATGCTCCGCCGGTGCAGGGCCTCGGCGACTTTCAACAGCGGCCGCTCGATCTCGCTCCGGCCACCGGGCCGGATGCGCTCGATGGTATGAAGCACTATGTCGAGGTGCTTCGCGGAAGGTGGCACCAGGTCGACGATACCGTCGTCGTACGTCACGAGCCCGACCCGATCCCGCTGCTGGCGCGAGAAATAGCTGAGACAGGCAGCGAGATAGCGCCCGTAGTCCAGCTTGCTGATCCCCCCGCTCGCGTAGTCCATCGAGCGCGAGACGTCGAGGATCGCCACGAAGTTGGCGTTGGTGTCCGCCTCGAACTGCTTCACGTAGAAGCGATCGGTGCGCCCGAACACGCGCCAGTCGATCCGCCGGATGTCGTCGCCGGGCATGTAGGGGCGGTGCTCGGCAAAATCGATCGACAGACCGAGATAAGGCGATCGGTGCAACCCGTTGATGAACCCGTCGACGACGGTCCGGGCCAGAAGGTCCAGGTTATCGATCCGCCCCAGGACCGCCGGGTCGAGGAAGCTCGACCGTCTCATAGGCCCGAGCTCGGTGCGGGAACCGCTTCGAGCAGCTGATCGATGAGCCGGTCGGAGGTCACCTGTTCCGACTCCGCGTGGAAGTTGGTCAGGATGCGGTGTCTCAGGACCGGCTGCGCCAGCGCCCGGATGTCGTCGAAGCTCACGTGATAGCGGCCGCGCACCAGCGCGCGCGCCTTGGCTCCGAGCACCAGATACTGCGCGGCCCGGACGCTAGCGCCGTAGGAGACCCATCTCTGGATGAACTCGGGCGAGCCGTCGCCGTTGGGTCGCGTGTTGCGCACTAGGTCGAGAGTGTAGCGGAGCACGGCATCCGAGACCGGGACCTTTCTGACCAGACGCTGGCAGGCCAGGATGTCGGCCCCCGTCACCACGTTCTCCAGCCGCTGGTCCTGCACCGCGGTCGTGCTGCGAACGACCTCGAGCTCATCGTCCGCGGGCAAGTGGTCCATGACGATCTTGAACATGAAGCGGTCAAGCTGGGCCTCGGGCAGCGGGTAGGTGCCTTCCTGCTCGATGGGGTTCTGGGTGGCCAGCA
>CAYFXF010000002.1:35563-36421 GCA_964347085.1 uncultured Gemmatimonadota bacterium
GAACACCATGTGCCGCCGACCGCTGTCCGGGTCCTCCTGAATCAGGTCCGTGCCTGTGATATCGGAGGGCATGAGGTCCGGCGTGAACTGGATGCGCGAGAACTGTAGATCCAGCACCTGGGCGATGCTGTGGATCAACAGCGTCTTGGCCAATCCCGGCACGCCGACGATGAGGCTGTTGCCGCCGACGAACAGCGACAGCAGCACCTGCTCGATCACCTCTTCCTGCCCGACGATCAGCTTGCGCAGCTCGCTGAGTATGCTGTTTGTGGCCTCCTTCATCCGCTCCGCCACCGCGATGTCGTCGGCAGACTCCAGGGCCACTCTTCCTTCGATCGATGCCATAACTCCCGCTTTCTTTCCGACCGGTCCGGTCAATGGGTCATCGCGTAGACGATATAGTTGACACCTAATTTGTAAGCTTCGTTGGACAGCTCGATCGGGATGAAGCCCGTGTCCGACCACTCCCACGACTCGCCGATGTCGTTGTTGTAGTTGGCAATGATCATCAATCGCTTGACCGGGTCGTTGTCTTCGTAGATGCCGTAAAAAACCGACTTCATACCGTAGTACGGATGGCGATGGTCCAGCGCGTCGATCTCGAAGAACGAGTGGAAAATCGCATGTGAGGCATCCAGTTCCACCAGCCGGCCGTCCGGTAGAACATCCCGCATGCGCTGCTCGAAATTGTACCAGTGGCGATCCGCGAAGTCGTCGACGATCAAGAAGCCCCCCTTCAGCAAGTAGCTCCGGAGGCTCTCCGTTTCCTCCGCCGTCAGACTCCAGAAACCGGGCTCGACCAGATAGGCCACCGGATACTTGAACAGCTCGGGGTCATCCATGGCCAGGATGTTGCTG
>CAYFXF010000002.1:36487-53341 GCA_964347085.1 uncultured Gemmatimonadota bacterium
AGGTCGCCGCGGAAAAAACCACCGCCACCGCTGAAGCCCGGCAGCGACGTGTAACGCAGCCGCACGAACGTGAAACGGCCGTCGTAGGTCGTGTTGAGCGCCTCGAAGTTCGGCTCTTGGCCGCGTCGCGCCTCCCATGGCCGCCGCTCCTGCGAGCGGCGCCCCTGCCCCGCGAGCGGGGCGGGCACGGCCAGCGCCAGTAAGAGGCTCAGGCCCAGCAGCCGCATCGACCGAGTGCTCACTTCTCGCCTCCTTCGCGCCGCGCCCGGAGCTCGAGCAAAAGCTCCTGGGCCTTCTCGAAGCTCGGCGCTTCCTCCAGCGCGCGCAGCACGGCACGGCGAGCGCTGGAAACATCGCCCGCCTCGTAGTAGGCACGCGCCAGCTGGTACAAGGCCTCGGGCCGATCGACCGGATCGAGCGCCAACACGGCTCGCCGCTCGCGGATGGCCGCGGCGTGCTCGCCGGTGCGCGCAGAGAGCCCGGCCAGCCGCAGATGCGTCGACAAGTCGAACGGCGCGATGAAGATCGCCCGGCCAAGCGCCGCCGCGGCGCCCGCCGCATCACCCAGCGCCTCCTTGAGGTCCGCCAGCTCCAGGTTGGCGCCATGGTCCCGCTCGTTGATCGCCGTCAGCGCCTCGAGCTCCTGCGCCGCCTTCGCCAGCGCGCCCTGCTCCTTGTGGAGGCGCGCCAGTAGAGGGTACGGGCTTCCCGGGCCGGCGTACTCCGGGAAGAGCGCCTTCGCTCGCTCCAGATGAAGTCGCGCCCCCTCTAACTCTCCCTCCTCCAACAGCGCACGGCCCAGGGCGAGCTGAGCGTAGTAGCTGCGTGGATGTTCGTGCGCCCGCTGCTCGACCGCGGCCCGTGAGAGCCGCTCGCCGTGCCCCGTTGGCTCAGCGGCCCGCAGAGCCGACAGCGCGGTCGCGAAACGCCGCTCGAGATACTCGAAGAAGTGATCGCTGAACTCGTCGACGCTCGTCCCCAGCACGCGACGGAACACCTGATCCGTGCTCAGCCCATCTCGATAGCCGACCAGCATATCCACGAACGCCCGAGGGCCTGCTTCGCGCTCGATCAGTTCGCAGACCAGCGAAGCCTGGTAGTACGAGTGGCCGAGCTGCTCCGGGTAGGCGGGTCGCGCGAAGCCGGCGTTCAGCCGACCGAGCGGCAACAGCTTGCCACCCAGGTGCGCGCTGAGGAAGCTCGGCGTCACATCGTCCCCCCAGCCCGGCCGGGCACGTCGCTCCTCGTACACGGCGAGCCCCTCCGAGAACCAGCGCGGCACCCGGTGCTGCGACAGCCCCAGGTGGAACGTGTGTGCCAGCTCGTGCCAGAAGGTCGACCCCCAGTTGAAGCGCCCGGCCTCGCGCGCCGAGGGCGAGTCCATGGCGATGACCGGGCCGAAGCTCACCCCCAAGGCGCCGAGGCCCACCAACCCGACGGTTCGCACTGAGAAATCGGCATGGCTGCGGAAGACCTCGACGCGGATCGGGGTCGCGGCCGCGAAACCGTAGCGGCGCGCCAGCCGCTCGTAGCGCTCGTCGGCCAGATCCGACAGGTAGAGGCTGAGCAGCTCCGATTCGCCCCCATCAACGGCGATAACGAACCGACCCGTCCGCGTCAGCTCGTAGTCCGCGAAAGTATCGAGCAGATCGAGTGTGTTCTTCGTCCACACATCGTAAGGGTCACCGGCGAAGGCGACCTCCAGGTTCCGCCTTCCCGCCTCGATCTCGCCGACACGCAGCTGGTTGATCCCCAGCAGCGCGTATCCGCGCCAGGCCCGCGGATCGAGTTCGACCGCCTGCTGCGCGAATTCCACGGCCCGCTGGTAAAGCCGGTTCCGCGCGCTGAGCTCGGATAGCTTGGTGAACAGGCCAGCATAGCGTGGGTTGAGGCGGAGGGCGCGGCGCCGCGCCTCTTCGTAACGCTTCAGGTCGCCGCGCAGGAAGCGAGCGGTCGCCAGCACGGCCAGCGCCTCGAGCGATGCCGGGTCCACGTCGAGAGCGCGCTCCGCCTCTCCCACCGCCTCTTCGTAGTCCTCCAGCTCGAGCAACAGCTCCGCACGGAACACACGCGCCGCCACGAGGTTCGGGTTCACTTTCAGAACCCGCTCCACGGTTTGCATGGCCTGCGGCTCACCGTCGAAACGCGCGCGCCGCGCCATGCCCAGCAAGGCGCGCGGGTGCGAGGGATTGACCTCGAGCACATCCCGGAACGCCGCGGCGGCGTCGGCGCTGTTGTACTTCTCCAAGAAGAGCTCACCAAGCTTCACGCGCGAATCGAGAGCTCCGGGGTCGGCGGCGATCGCCTCTTCGTAGGCGCGGAGCGCGTCCTTGTACAACTGTGGGTCCTCGACGCCGAGATAGCGCACCGCCGTCGCTACGGCGCCCATCTCCTCTACGGAGAGGCCCCGGCTCCGGTTGTAGACATCGATGAAGCGGTCGAACTCGCGCAGCGCGCCGTCCTGCTCACCGCGCTCGTAGCGCAGAATCGCGAGGTTGAGCCGGGCCACGAGCGCCTCACCGGCGTCGCGGTCGAGCGCTTCGCGGAACGCCGCCTCCGCGGCCTCGCGCCGGCCGCGCGCGCGGAGCACCTCTCCCAGGGCGTTCCAGAGCTGGGGCGAGCCGGCGTTCTCATCCAGGTATCGGCGCGCCTCCTTCTCCGCTTCTGCGTAGCGACCGACCTCAGCCAGAGCGCGCACCTGGCCGAGCGCCGCGTCCGCCGAGCCCGGGTCGCGCCGCGCAAGCCGCTGGTAGAGCGTAACCGCCTCGTGGTAGCGGCCTGTGCGCAAGGCGTTCTCCGCTCCCTCGAGCCCGGCCTGGGCGTAGGCGCCGGGCACGGCCCCTCCCAGGACCAAGGCGAGCCAGCCCAACAGGGTTACGACGCGGCTACGGTCACGGTTCACTTCGAGCTCTCCTCCAGCTCTCGAATCGCACGTGTCTTGAGCGCGAGCTCGACGAGCAGCGCCTCGAGCTGGGCTTCGTACTGCTCCGCGCCCAGCTCGGCCTTACGACCGCGCAGCGCGGCCACGCGGCTCTCCAGCTCCTGCCTTTCTCGGTAGAGCGCAGCGAGGCGCGGATCCGACGTCGACTCGGACGCCGTCAGTTCGACGCCGGCGCCGAGGAACAGTCCGCTTGCCAGGCGGCCATCCGACCTGTCGGCGCCCGGCTCACCCGTGCCCTGACCGTCACCGTCGTCGTCGAGCAGGGCGTGCTCGGTGAGCAGGAGCCCCTCACCCTCGTAGGCGCGGGCGACCTCACGCCGCGCGTAGTTGAACGCCTCGAGCACCGACACCCGACCGTCTTTGTCGATGTCGGCGCCGTCCTCCACGAACGCCTCGACGAAGTAGCCAGCGAAGATCGTTTCGTTACGCTCGTAGCCGCTCTTGGTGGCCGTGATGACCGTGCGATCCGCGCCCGACAGCGCCGGGATAAAGTCGCCGCTGGCGCTCGCCGCGTTGACGAAGACCAGACTCCGGTTCGGCAGCGCCTCGAGGCTTGCCGCGAAATCGGCGGCGCTCATATCGGGGCCCGGTAGATTGAAGCGCGCCACGCCGTCAAGCGTCGACCCATGTCCGATCAGGATGATGAACACCCGGTCCGCCGGCCCAGCGCGTTCCGCCAGCTCCGCCAGCGTCCGCTGCACGTTCTCCCGGGTCGAGCGAGCGGCGATCCGTTCCGGGTCGCGCTCGACCTTCTCGGCCAGGTAGATGACGTTCGAGCGCGGCAGACCCCAACGCTCGAGCGCGGCGTCGGTCAGACTCACCGCCCACTCGTGGAACCGATCTGCGTAGCGCGGCTCGCCGCTCAGTCCGCTGATCACGATGAGGTGCGAGTCCTGGGCCTGGGCCGGACTGGCGGCCAGTAGCAGCGCCAACCCCAACGCCGCGCGCCCGCTCACGCCAGCCCCCTGCGCCGCCGGTAGCCCCACTCGAGCGCCAGGAGCGCCAGCAGCGCGAGGAAGATGGCCGGCATGTCCCAGAGGTCGCGTTCCTCGATGACCGTGGTCCCGCTCTCGGTGAAGCTCACGTCCTCGGGCAGCGACGCGACCGATGCCGGCGTGTAGTAGCGGCCTTCGGTCTCCTCGGCGATGCGGCGAAGGACCGGTCGTTTGAGCTCGGCGTCGAAGAACTCCGTCTTGAGAGGCGCGGCCTCTACATAGCTGGTGCCCTCCCCCAAGAGCGCACCATCCTTCTTCACCGCGACGGCGATCCGGTGGATCCCCAGCTCGCCCGGCACGAAGCTCGCCGCATATTCGCCGTCCGCATCGACCGACCAGTCAAGCACGACCTCCTGCCCCGCCCCCGAGGGCGCAGTCACCCGAGCGACGACCTCGGCGTTGTTGACCCGGAGGTACGTCTCGTCCTGGACCTCGACCGTCAAGGCCACCGAGTCTTCGGGGCTGACCCGATCGCGGGCCACGACGACGTCGACTCTATCGGGCACGTAGCTCACCAGCCAGCGCAGAAGCTGTTGCCAGAACGTCTCGTGAGTCAGGTCGTCCAGCGGGATGTCGGCGTGCATCTGCCAGACCCAGGAATCCTGGATGGGCAGGGCCAGGGCCCGTCCGCTGCCGTAGCGCTGATAGGCCAGCACCGCATACGGATCTGCCGAACCGTCGAACCTGCCCGTCAACAGCATGCTCGCGCCCGGCTTGAGGTGCCTGATCGGGTTCACGCTCGAGACGGCCGGCAACTCGCGCCAGCGCCGCGCCGAGGCGTCGGTGGTCAAGGCGATCTGCGTGGCCGGGTGGGTCAGACCGAGCCGCGTCGGCGCTACCTGCAGCTCGGCATAGAACGAGTCGTCCGCGGCGTCGTCCACTGACGGCAGAACGACCGGCAAGACGTCGGCGAGCGGAGTGCCCGCGTAGCCGCCACGGGCGAAGGATCGACGTCCCCCCAGGACCAGCAGGCCGCCACCCCGCTGACCGACGAACTCCTCGATCATGCGCAGCTGGTCGTGGGTGAAGAAGCTCGCCTCCACGCTTCCCAGGATCAGGCCCCGATACGCGAACAGCTCCGCGCGGGTCTTCGGAAAGCCGCCGGCGAGCTCCTCCGCATCGTCCACATCGAGCCGGAGGAACTTGTTATCCGCCGTGCGCTGCAGGGTGACGACCTGAAGATTCTCGTCCTCCGCGACGGCGCGGCGGATGAACTTCACCTCGAAGCGCGGCTCACCCTCGAAGTAAAGGATCTTTTCGCGGCGATCCTCCACCACGATGAGCGCCTGGCGCTCGTTGTTCTCGGCGATCTGCTCGCCCGCCTGCGGCGGTATGCGAAACCGGAACTTCCGCGCTCCCGCCTCCGCGGCGCTGAACTTGACGCGCACCGTGGTCGCCTCACCGTCCTCGGGCAGCCGCACCTCCTGCGAGGCAACGATCCGGCCGTCGTCCTCCACCTGCAGCGGGACCGTCTTGCCGCGGAACCCTCGCTGCTCTACGACGAGATCGACCACCAACGACGAGCCCTGCAGCACGGTGCGGGGCGTCTCTACACGTGTGACCTGGATGTCCCGCTCGAAGCGCTCACTCCCCAACCCGACGACGTAGACCGGGACGGAGCTCGCACGCAGCGCGAGCAGCGACTCGCTGAGCGAGGACTCGGAGTTGTCGGCCCCGTCGCTCAGCAACACCAGCCCGCTGAGAGGCACGGCGCCCAGCTCGCGCCGCGCCGCGTCCAGCGCCTGGGCGAGGTTCGTCACGCCACCCGTCGCCGCAAGCCCGGCCAGCGAGTCGATCCGCTCCGTTCCGCCGGCGAAGCGGAAGAAGCGGAGCATGAAGCGATCCGCCAGCTGGGCCCGCAGCGCGCTGTCGGGCGCAGCGAACGATCGCTGGGCAAACTCGGCGCGCGGCCGCCCGTCGAGATCGGCGATCTGCATGCTGCGCGAATCGTCGACCAGCACGCCCAGGAAGTTGCGCTGCGGTACCACGGTCGGGATGAGCAAGGTGGGCCGAGCGATGCCGAACAGCAGGAGCCCCAAGGCCGCGACGCGCAGCGTGCCCAGCACGGCGCGGTCGCGCCGCCGACGCACGCGCGTCTTTGCGTAGGTGAGCAGAACGATCGCCAGCAGCAGGGCGACGCCGACCATGATCAGCGGGACCGGCCAGCGCGTGGCGAACGCGAGGTCGCCCCGCTGGAAGACCAGCGGCCGGTACTTGAACAAGAACGCGAAGATGTTCTCGAGCAGCATCGGGCCTCAGTGGCTCATGGCGTAAACGATCGCGTTGATCCCCATCTCGTAGGCGAAGTTCGAGTACTTGAGCGGATAGAAGGGATTCTCCGCCCACTCCCACGCATCGCCCAGGTCCGTGTTCCAATTGATGACCACTATCAGGCGGCCCTGGTCGTCGAAGATCCCTCGTAGCGCCGGGTAGTAGCCGTCCCTTTCCCAGGTCGGACCGCCCATCTGTCCCTGCTGCACGTTGGGCACCTGGACGATCTCCTCGATCTCGTAGAAGACTCTCAACATCGGGTGGCTGGCCGGCAAATCAACGATTGCATAGCCGGGCAGCACGCGCTGCATCTCCGACTCGAAATTCCGCCACTCCACGGTTCCCCAGAAATCGTCAATCAAGAGAAAGCCACCGGCGAGCAGGTACTCACGCAGCCCGACCACCTCTGGCTCCGTCAGCGACATGTAGCCGACCTCGAGCGCGTACAGAAACGGATAGCGTCGCAGGTTCGGGTCGTCGAGCCGCACGGGGTTCTCCAACTCGTAAGCCTCGATGTTGGTGAGACGCCGAAGCCCGATCAGAAACTGCCGGTCCGCTTTCGGGAAATCGACGCTCCAGCTGTCGAAATACCCGCGGCGCAGGCCCGTATAGATCGCCCGCGTGAAATAGAACCCCCGCCCGACCGGTACCTCACGCCAAGGCGCCGCGGACCTCTCTTGCTGCACGGCCCTCTGCGACGGAGCCGGCGCGCCTTCTGGGCGACGCCAGCTGTCGGCCGTCCGCTCCTGCTGAGGCTTGGCGAGGGTTGGGGCGAGCGCCGCCAGGGCCGTTGCGAGCGACCCCGCGATGGCGGCCCGGATCCCCATCCGCCAGCCATGCCCTTCGCGCGTCCGCCTCGCCCCGGTCCCGCTGCCTCGATTCATAACCCTCGGCCCGTTATCCGCTTAGACGTCCCGGCGCTGCTCACGGTTCCTCGGCCCCTCTTCCTACAGGCGGGTTGAACCTTTTCCGCCGCTAATGGTTATTGGTACAAATAAGCCGCGCTCCTGAGACTCCGCCAGGCCGCCACACCCGATACCGGCTCCGCTGCCTGGCCTCGATCAACCCGGAAAGGCCGATGGTCGAACGCGTCCAACAGCTCGCCCTCACAGCCGCCACCGCCCTGGCGTTCGGCCTCGTGGCCGCCTGCGAGAGCGCCACCGGGCCGGGAGCGACCGCCCTCGTGTTCACCCCCTCGAGCGTCGACATCGGCGAGGCGCGTCAGGCGAGTGTTCGACTGGAGAACCTGGGCGAGCGCGCCGTCGGGCCCCTGGACCTCATGCCCGGGCCGGTGACGCGCGACGGCACCCCGGTGGCCGGGGTGCGACTCGCCGCGACGCCCGACGAGATAGCCAGGCTCGACCCTGGTCGGGGCGTCACGGTCTCGCTGTCGCTGCTCCTCGACGCCGGCGCGCCACCGGGGTCGTACGCCACATCGCTGGACGCGACCCTGGAAGGTGTCAGCGTCGGCTCGCTCGCCATCAGCTTTCTTGTCAGCGCCCCACCGCCGACAGCGCGCGGTACGCTCACCATAACGGCGGGACCGGCGGCGCCGCGGCAGGGCGATGTCGTGGTCTACACCGCCGAGGCGCGTGACTCCGCCGGGGCGCCGCTCACTGGGCTCAGCGTCAACTGGTCCGTCGTGCCGGCCAAGGCGGGTCTGACCACCGGCGACGGGCGGTTCGTCGGGTACACGCCAGGCCCCGCATCGATCGTCGCCTCGGCCTCGGGACTGGCCGATACGCTGGCGATCGAGATCGGGCCGCGAAGCTTGTCGGGCGCCTTCACCGTGGTTGGTCGGGGTGTCGTCAGCGACCGCTTCACCTCCGACCTCTGGGCCCATGGCGACTTCGCTTACACCGGCACCTGGAATTGCCGTAACGGCCTCTGCGGTGATCGGCTTCACGTCTGGGACGTCAGCAACTCCAGCGCCCCGACGCTCACAGACGTCGTGGTGGTCGACGCCGGCACGGTGAACGACGTGAAGGTTCGCGCCGACGGTGCGATCGCCGTCATCACCCATGAGCACTCGAGCGACGGCCGAAACGGGATTACCCTGCTCGATCTCGCCGATCCCGCCCACCCGATCGTGATCACCCGCTTCAGCGACGGCCTCGAGCCCGGGGTCCACAACGTCTGGATTGAGGACGACTACGTTTTCGTAGCGGTTGACGGCGCAGGTAGCGGACTGCACGTGCTCGATATCTCAGATCCGGCGAGTCCGCGCGAGGTCGCCCGCTACGACGCGGGTTCCAGCTTCCTACATGACGCGTACGTCCGTCAGGGACTCGCCTTTCTCTCCCATTGGAACGCGGGGCTCGTGATCCTCGACGTGGGGAACGGTATCGCGGGTGGCAGACCCGAGGCGCCCGTAGAGGTGAGCCGGATCGCCACAGAGGGCGGCCAGACGCACAACGCCTGGTATTGGCCGGCCACGGGTTACGTTTTTGTGGGTGAAGAGGACTTCAACACGCCGGGCATGATGCATGTCGTCGACGCCAGCGACCTGCGGAACCCCACTGAGGTCGCTTCTTTCCAGCTGCCCTTAACCGCGCCCCACAACTTCTGGCTAGATGAAGACCGCGCGATCCTCTACGCCGCTTGGTACGAGAACGGACTTCGCGCCATCGACGTGAGCGGCACGCTACTTGGCCAGCTGGACCGTCAGGGCCGCGAGATTGCGACGAGCCAGTACGGCACGGGCGTAGGCTGTACCGGAGGCTCGGCGACCTGCACGTGGGCGCCGCAGCTGCACCGCGGCCTGGTCTATGTCTCCGACCTCAACAGCGGGCTCTGGGTTCTGGAGCCGAGCTTCTGACACGACCCTCACCCGCCACCACCCCACGGCCTGATGTGGTCTTCGGCATCCACGCCCAGACCGTCGGCGATTCGCGTGATGTAGTTGAAGTAGCTGATCACCTGCACCGCGTCGTGGATGGCGCGGTCGTCAAGCCCGTGCGCACGCAGTGCCTCGAGGTCGGCCGGCTCCAACTCGGCCTGCTTCTGCGTCAGCTTGGCGGCAAACCGGCAGAGCGCCAGATCGCCCGTCCCCAATGGCGCGCTGCGCCAGTCGCGCACCACCTGGTGGACGAAGTTGTCGGCGCTGGCGGGATCATCGAACTCAGCGGCGACCTCGGCCCGGAGGTCGTGAGCGTGTGCCTGCGTTCAATAGTGGCAGCCGACCTCGACCGACACCACCGTGGCCAACAGCTCACGTTGCGCCCGGCTCAGCGGCGAGTCGCCCATCATGATCGTGCCGTAGAGCCGCATGCTGTCGCGGAGCACCGGCGGGTTAGGGCTCATGATCCGCCGAATGTTCCAGACGCGTCCGGCCCGCTTTAGCGCGTCGTCGTACAGCGTTTTCAGTAGCCCAGTCGCGTTCTCGACCGGCACCTGTTCGATCCAGGCCATCCCTCGCCCCCTGCTTGCAGTCCGCCCTCGGAGTTTCCGGCCCCGCTAACCGCCCTTCGGCAGCGCCAGTTCCAGCCGCCGGCCCACGCGCTCGAGCAAGGCGCGCCGACGCCGCTCGTACTGTTCCTCTCGAGTCAGCAAACCATAGATCCCGCGCAGGTAGGGCCAGATGAAAGCGAGCGCGGCGCCGATGTAAAAGCCGGGCAGGTCGACGGACGCGCCCAGGACGCCGCGGATCACGGCTTCGCCGAACAGAGACAGGACGAAGTACCCCGTGATGCCGCCCCCGAAGAAACTTCCGAACGCGTGGCCGACGAGGTCCTTCGGGAAGGCGACCGCGGCGTCGTAGCTCTTCTTCATCTTCAGGAAACCGGGCACGAACTCGTTGGCGAGCACCTGCGCCTGCGCCTCCGTGATCAGCGGCCCCGCTTCAGCACCGCGGGCCTCCAACAGGGCCAGGTAGTTCATCGTCCGATCGCGCAATGTGCTCACGTCCGCAGTGCTCTCGGCCTCATAGTGCACGAAGGTCTCGACCGCGTGCAGCACCTCCTGGACCTGCAGAGCCGAGGTGAGCGAGGTGGAACGCAGCACCTTCTTCAGCGCCTGACTGCGGTCGCGCTGGTACGCCTCCAGGCCTTCACGCGAGAGCGAGGTGATGTTCGTCAGGTGACGGACCGCGGTCATCACCTTCCCGACCAGGTCCTCGACAAACGCACGGGCCGCCGCCTCGGCACCGCCGGCGCGTGCGTCTTCCGTCGACCCTCGGGCCGCGCCGCTCAGCCCCTCCCAGAACAGGTGGTCCGCCTCGAACGACTCGACCTCGCGCTCCGTGCTCTCCAGCGCGCGGCGCTGCACGGCATCGCGCACCAGCTCATCGATGAACCCGTAGAGTCCGCGTTCGACCAGGGCGATCTCCTCGCCGACCCGCCGGTTGGCCGTAATCTCATACTCGTGGGAAAGCGTGGCACCGTCGCCCAGCTTGGCTTCCACCCGGGCCACGGCCTGGCCCGGCAACACCCAGAGTCTGCGGCGGCGGACGACCTCGTAGTTGAGCGTGATGACGAGGCCTGCCACATCAAAGAACGTGGAGTTGGTCTTGTCGGAGTAGCGGGAGGGTATGAGCGTGGTCATGCCGCACGAAAGTTCGGGCCGGGCGGCCGCTGCGGCCGTCACTATCGCCCTACAATAGGGCGGCGCTACCTCGGGTCAAGCCTACCAGTAGCCCTCGACCGCCGAGCTCACCTGCCAGGACCCGTCGCGCCTGGCCTCGATCACAACGGTGCCGTCACGATCGGTGCGGCGCACAGGTACACTTTGGCCGGCGAGCCGCCGAAGCACCAGAGGCGTCGGGTGCCCGTAGCGATTCCCGCGACCCACCGAGATCACCGCGAGCTGCGGGTCGACTGCGGCGAGGAACGCGGGCGCCGTAGACGTCGAGCTACCGTGGTGGGCGACCTTGAGCACTTCCGCACGCAACGCTTCTCCCCACTCCTCCAACAGCCGTCGCTCCACCGCGCCCGACACATCGCCGGTGAACAACATCTGGAATTCGCCGTACGAGAGCTGGAACACCAGGCTCAGATCATTGATCGCGCGCTCGTCCAGGCGCGCGTCCCTTTCGGGGTAGAGAAAATCGAGCTCCACGCCGTCGACTTCGAGTCGCGAGCCCGCTGCGACGCGAATCCAGGGCTGCGAGTGCGCAGCCAGCCAGCGCAGCAGCCCGACCTGGCCCAGCTGACCGGTCACTCGCCCTGCCCCGATCACGCGCTCTACCTCGACCGCGTCGAATACCGCGGGCGCACCGCCCACGTGATCGAGATCGGGATGGCTGGCCAGCCACGCCCGCAGCCGCCTGACCCCCTGCTCCCTCAGAAAGGGCACCACGCGCCGCTGGCCCGCGTCGAACCCCTGAACGCTCGGGCCCGCGTCGACTAGCAGCCAGTTGCGCCGAGGCGTCGCGACCGCGATCGCATCGCCTTGACCGACGTCCAGCACGTAGACAGCCAGTCGATCGGGCGCGAGGCGCGCTTTGAAGGGAACCCAGACGATCGCCAGTGACGCCACGACACCCAGCGCCAGGAGAAAGCGTCGGCGCTCCCAGGCACCGTGCAGCGCCTGAGCGCCCAACACAAGCACGGCGAGGTAGGCCAGCGCAGGCCAGAGCCCCGGGCGGGCCACCTCCAGCGACGCCCACGTCGGACGGCTCAGCAGGCCGGCCATCGCATCGAGGGCACGCAACAGCACGATGGCCGCCCCGGCCGGCCAACTCGCCAGAGCCGGGCACGCTGCGAGGGCCGCCGAGAGGAAGAGCGCGGGCATCGCCAGCGTCAGAAGCGGGACAGCGAACAAGTTGCCGACGATGGCCGCGGGTGCGACGCGACCGAAGTGTGTCGCGGTGATCGGGGCTACGAGCAGGACCACCGCAGCACTGGCGACCAGACTGATCAGGCCGGCCCGGGCGACGGCCGGCCAGTTGCGGAGCCCAAGCCACCGTCGTGATTCGGCGTGCGCGTAGCCCACCGCGGCGGCGCCAGCGAACGACAGCTGAAAGCCCGGCTCCAGCACGCTCCAGGGCCGTAGGACGAGCAGCACCAGGGCGCTGAGACCCAGAACGTCGTAAGCCGACGAACTCCGCCCCGCGGACCGTGCAAGCGCCCACAGCCCGACCATCAGCGCCGCCCGCACCGCGGACGCGGGCGCGCCGATGAGCAGCACATAACAGAGTGTGAACGTTACGGTCAGAATCCAGGCGGACGTCGTCGGGGCGCGGGCCATACGGGCGAGTGAGAAGATCGCCGCCGAAAGGATCCCCACGTGCAAGCCGGAGATGGCAAGGAGATGCGCGAGCCCAGCGCGTGACACCCGTCGCGTCACCTCCGGACTCAGCGTCTCGCGGCCGCCTAAGACGAGCGCCTGCGCGAACGGCGCCCAACGGCGCGGGTAGATCGTCCAGAGCCGGCGCGCCAGCGCGCTCCGTGCCGCAAGGAAGGGGCGATCTCGAAATCGAACGGGCCGGATCAGCGAGACATCGCGCGTCACCACCCAGCCGCGCCGTTCGGGCGGCCGGGCCCCAAGGCCCGGCGTGCGGGCGGGCTGCCAGGCGCCGGCGATCTGATAGAGGCCTCCCGGCTCGATCGGCCCATCCGCCCAAACGCGCAGTGGACCCTCCCACACACACGCGCCGTCCGGACCGAGCGGGCGCAGCCGCACCTTCCCCGACTCGCCGGCTGGCAAGAAGCCCAGCGCGATGCCGGTGAGACGCACGCTCTGGTTCGACGACCAGATGCTCCGGCAGTCGCGCTGCACGCGCTCAGCCTGCATCGAGCCGGTCATGGTTCCCGCCGCAGCGATGCCGGCGAGCCCAGCGGCCACCACCCAAACCCTGCCTCCGGTTCCGAGCGCGGCGAGCGCGGCGACGAGGGCCGACCCGACCAGCGGCCAGATAAAGACCACGTCACCACTCAAGCCGAGCGTGAGAGAGGCGGCGAAAGCGAGACGGGCGAGGGCCAACGGCCGCGCCCTCGGTGGTCGCCGCACGATCAAGCTCCGCCTCCGGCCAGGCGCGCGAGAAGCACGGACCGACGATGGCCACCGCCTCTCACCCGATCCTCAACCGGGTGCGTCGGCCAAGTTCAGCTCGCTTGCGCGTTAGCGGCGCACTAGCTTCTAGCCGGTTGGCCGCCCACAACAGGAGGTCGTCTGAGCTCGAGAACGAGAACCCGGCGCCTGGCTTTCGCGGGCGTGGCAGGCGTCAGCTTCCTGTCCGCCTGCGGTGACTCGGTGACCGCGCCGAACGATGACATCGTGGAGGGCGTCAACCTCGCCGAGCTCTTTGCGCGGCCGACTTCCGCCGAGATCGCCATCGTCGACGCCGACTGGGCGGGTCGCGACCCCGCCGCGCAGGCTGTCGAGGTCGTGGTCACCCGGCCGGTCACGCTCGGCGTCACGCCCACGACGCTGCAGATAGTGTCGCACCTCGTCGACGGTGCGCGACACTACGGCGCCGTCCTCGCCCCGGACGGCAAGCCGGCCGCAAGCTTGCCGCTGCTCATCTACACGCATGGCGGAGACGGAGGGATCGACATCGACGACTTGCTTCCCCTCCTCCCCTTCGTGCTCGGCGGCCTGCAGGACGACTTCGTGCTGCTCGCGCCTTCCTTCCGCTCGGAGACGCTGGTCTTCGAGGGCACCGCGTACCCATCCGCTGGCACGCCGAGCCCCTGGGACCGCGACGTCGATGATGCGCTGGCACTACTGAACGTGGCGCTCACGGGCATGGCGCCGGCCGCGGACCCCGATCGCATCGGCGTGCTCGGCTTCAGCCGGGGAGCAGCGGTGGCGCTGCTGATGGCGATCCGCGACCCGCGGATCGATCTGGTCGTGGAGTTCTTCGGCCCCACCGACTTCTTCAGCCCGTTCGCGCGGGGTGTGTTCGAGGAGGCGCTCCGCGGTAACCCGCGCGACCTTCCCGGTCTCGACGCGCTCGACGCGCAGTTCATCCAGCCGCTCAAGCGTGGCGCGCTGAGCATCGCGGAGGTACGGCTCGCGATGCTTCGCCGCTCTCCCGTCTATTTCGCCGACCGCCTCCCCGACCTGCAGGTCCATCACGGCACCGAGGACGACGTCGTGCCGGTGAGCGAAGCCGAGCGGCTCATCGAAGCGCTGCTCGGCCTCGGCCGCGGCGAGCCGACGTTCCAGCACTTCATCTACGAGGGGGGGACTCACGACCCGCGGGCCTTGGTGGGGAGCATCAGCAGGACGCGCGCTTTCCTCGGCCGCCTGACGGCCAGCAGCGTCGCCGGCAGGTCGTCGTTGCCGCGCTACGCGACAACCCGTTGAGTCAGGGCAGCCGCCGCCCGGTCAGCGTCAGCTCGGCGCTCGCGATCACGTCAGTCGAGGGGATGAACCCCAGAAAGCGGCTATCCGGCCAACCCATCATGTCGCGCGTATCCGCCAGCAGCACCAGGGAATCCGGCGGCACAACCCACGGCCCCCAGTCGTAGAGTACCCCCTCGATCGCCAGCTCCGAGCGCGACGCCGACGGCCGCAGGATCTGATACGGCCACACCTGGCGAACTCCGTTCAAGACGACGGCGCCCGACTCCATGGCCACCGTGTCACCCGGCAGGGCCGCCACACGCCGCAGTACGTCGAACTCCCCGTCCTCATCGCGATAGCGGAAGATGACGAGATCGCCCGCTCTAATCTGGCCCGCCGGCCTCCAGGCCAAGAAGTACTCGCGCGCCGCGACGGTGGGCTCCATCGATGGGCCGGTCATGTAGTAGAGGGAGGGCCAGCGGGTGCCGAGTCCGGTGGCCCAAAGGGCAAGGAGCAAGAGCCCGGCCAGGGTGACCCAGACCGCCGCTCGGATCGGGTGCACGATGCTGAAGGCGCCTCCAGGGCTACAAGCTGACGCGGCTCTCTTCGCCCGCGCGTTCCTCCTCGGACTCGAGCCCGCCGTGCAGGTCGCCGGCGATCTGCTCGTAGCGCCTCAGCGCCTGCCGTGTGCGCAAATCGTTGCGCAAGCCGACCGCCAGCATCAGCAGCATACCGACGATGATCGCGGCGTAGATGGCCGACGAAAGCGCGACGCCACGCAAGGTGAAGAGCCCGAAGTCGAGGTCGACCGACTGACCTGCATTCGCGTAGGCGAACCAACCCAGCGCCGCCACGACGAGCAGGCCGAGTACCGCGCGCAGGGCGATCTGTCGACCCTTCATCGCTCGACCGGGAAGCCGGTGAAGGTGGCGCCGCTCGTCCCGGTCAGCGCGACCCGCAGGTAGCGGCCGATCCAGGCTTCCGGCCCCGGCAGCAGCACGACCTTGTTGGCCTCCGTGCGTGTCTGGAGCAGGTTACCGCGCCGCGCACGCTTCTCGACGAGCACTTCGACGGTTCTCCCCACCTCGGCGAGGTTTTTCTCGGCCGCGATCTCGCGGACCAGCGCGATCAAGCGCTCCAGTCGGTCCTGGGCGACCTGATCCGGCACACCCCAATCCTCGCGCATCCGCGTCGACGGCGTGCCATCGCGCGGCGAGTACTTGAAGGTGAAGGCATCGTCGTAGCGAACCTCGCGCACCAGCTCGAGCGTCGCCTCGAAGTCGGACTCGTCCTCGCCGGGGAAGCCGACGATGATGTCGGTGCTGAGAGCGACCTGCGGGATGGCGCTCCGCAGCGACCCAACCTTTGCCAGATACTCCTCGCGCGTGTAGCGGCGCGCCATCCGCCGGAGCACCCGGTTCGACCCAGACTGCACCGGCAGGTGGAGCTGCGCGCAGACGGCCTCTTCCTCAGCCATCACCCGCACCAGCTGGGGCGTTAGGTCGTTGGGGTGCGGCGAGGTGTAGCGGACTCGGCGCACGCCGGGCGTGCGGGCGACCGCCCGCAGCAGTCGCGGGAAACTCCAGTCGTCGTAACGATACGAGTTCACCGTCTGCCCCAGCAGGGTGAACTCGCTGATCCCGACGCCGGTCAAACCCCTGACCTCGTCCAGGATCGCGTCGGGTGCGCGGTTCTTCTCGGAACCGCGGGTATACGGCACGATGCAGAACGTGCAGCGGTAGTTACATCCGCGCTGGATGGGGATCCAGGCCGAGACCCGGGACCTCCGCCTCAGCTCCAGGCCCTCGTAATTCTCCGCCGGATTGAGCTCCACGTCGACCACGCCGCCGCCGTTCGCCGACGCCTGGTCGATGAGCTGCGGCAGGGCCCGGTAGGCGTCGGGGCCGATCACCAGGTCGACGTGCTGAGCCGTCTCGACCAGCCGGGAGCCGAGCCGCTGGGCCATGCAGCCGCAGACACCGATCAGGGTGCCGGGCCGGGACCGCTTGATCCGATTGAGCTCCGCGACGCGGCCGAGTACGCGGCGCTCGGCGTGCTCCCGGATCGCGCAGGTGTTGACCAGTATGACGTCGGCGTCCTCGGGGCCCGCGACTTGGGTGTAGCCGCTGGACGCCAGAACGCCTTCCATGAGCTCGCTATCGCTCACGTTCATCTGGCACCCGTAGGTCTCGACCCAATAGGTCTTCGACATGCTCAAGCAGCTCGTGTGTGCGGCTTCGCGATCAGCTCGCCGTGCGCCGACTCTGCCACAAGCGCTGGCTGCATTCGCGGTCCGGTCGCCCTTAAGCTATCCAGCGCGGGCATCTTCAGGTAGTCGCCGGTGACTGCTGTGACCAGGTCATCACCCTCAAGGACGACGCGCGCCAGCGTGCCGATGCGCCGGCGCCGGTAGGCACG
>CAYFXF010000002.1:53360-77814 GCA_964347085.1 uncultured Gemmatimonadota bacterium
CTTGACCTGAGGCGGGACCGGGTTGGGCAATCGCTCTGCCGCGGTGCCCGGCCGCTCCGAGAAAGGGAAGACGTGGACGTAGGTGAAGGGGAACTCCTCGATCAGCCGCACGGTCTCGCAGTGGTCCGCCTCCCGCTCGCCCGGGAAGCCGACGATCACGTCGGTTCCGAGGCCGAGCGGCCAGAGGCGCCCGCAGAGCTCGGCGACCCGTGCGCGGTAGCGACCGCTGAGATAGGCGCGCCGCATGGCGCGCAGCACGCGATCGCTCCCGCTCTGCAGCGGCACGTGCAGGTGCGGCGCCAGGCGACCGTCGCAGCCTTCCAGGAGCGCGACGACCCGCTCGTCGAGCTGGTTACACTCGAGCGACCCGATCCGGAAGCGAACGTCGGGCACGTCGTCGAGCAGGCGCTCGAGCAGGCTCGAGAACGAGCCGCGCGGCTCGAGGTCTTTACCGTAGAGGCCGATATGAATGCCGGTGAGCGAGATCTCGGGGTGGTGCTCGGCCAGGCGGCGTGCCTCCTCGACAATCTCCTCCGGCCGGCGCGAGCGGCTCTGCCCGCGAGCGAACCGGATCACGCAGTACGAGCAGCGTAGATCGCAGCCGTCCTGCACCTTCAGCCAGGCACGGGTCCCCCGCTCCGCGCGCTCCAGCGGTCCAGCCGCGCACTCCTCGGGCCGCCGCGCCGGGACGCCCAATCGTGCCGCGACGGCCTCGGGGTCCTGCCCCGCCACGACCGACGTCACGCCCTCGAGCGCGCCGATGCCCTCCGGGGCCAGCGCAGCGGCGCAGCCGGCCACGACCACCGGCACACGCCGCCCGGCGCGCCGACTCACCGTCCGCACGTAGCGGCGAAGCTCCGAGTCCGCGTTCCGGGTGACGGTGCAGCTGTTGACGACCACGGCGTCAGCCAACGCCGGATCGTCGACCGTCTCGCAACCGCGGCGCTCCAGAAGCTGGCGCATGCGCTCGGTGTCGTATTGGTTGGCACGGCAGCCGAAGGTGTGGAAGCAGATGCGACGGGGCTGCGCGCCCGCGGTGCCGGCAGCACGGATCATCGCGCGAAGACGCTCACGCTGAAGCTGAACCGCGTGAACGATTCCTCGAGCAGGTTCGTGTCTCGGTCGCCCCGCTTGCCAAACTCGACCGTTCCGTCGATCTGGCCCAAGCCGCGGGCCAGTGACGCCCCGAGGCCGAAGCCGAAGCTGCGCTCCCAAGGCACGCCACCACGTAGAGGGAACGGGCGCCGCTCAGCGCGGCCCCCGGCCCGGACCATCAGCCGAGCGCTGTTCCCCTCGAGGGCGCGCAGCTCAACACCTCCGCCGAACCGAAAGGCGTCCCTCGCCCCGCCAGGAAGATCGTCCGCCGCACCGGCCCAACGCTCCCAGCCAAAGGCCAGTGCCAGGACGAAGTCGCGAGTGAGCTGCCACGATGCGCCGACGTCGGCGGTGATCGGTAAGTCGACGTCGAGCTGCTCGCCGGTGCTGTCGTTCCGCACCTCCAGAGCCGGGCTCCAACCGATAGCGGCCCCGACCAGGATCTCACTGATCGGCTGGACCTCCGCGCCCACGGTGAGTCCCCACCCCTGAAACTCGATCACCGCCGTCGATTGGTAGGGCGCGAACGGCTGGTCCCGGAAGGCGCGGGCAACGGTGCGCCGCGATTCGCCGCTGTAGAGCTGCAGGGCCAGCCCAACGTCCCAGCGCTCCGCCACCCGGCCCGCCAACTCGAAGCGGATCTGCGAGATCCCGCCGTCCGAGTTCTGGCGCTCGATGAACTCGACGTCTCCGCTGGAGAGACTCAAGGTGTCGGTGAACTCGACCACCCAATCCTGGTCCATGTAGCCCCCGAACCCCAGCGAGGCGACCCAGCGCCGGCTGATTGGATAGCCCAGACGCACCAGAGGCACATCTGCAGTTTGGACTTCGCCGCTTGCCGCCTCGCCCCTCACGCTGCGCTTCTCCGGCAGCAAGGTCGCCCAGAGGCCAGGTGTATTGAGCTGCGCCAGGGCCGCCGGGTTGACGGCCGAGAGATTGCCGCCGTGCAGGGCCGCGGCGGCGCCGCCCAGCGCCCGGGCGCGGGCGTCCAGCGGGCGCAGCTGGCGTCCGAGGCCCGCATCGCCCAGCAGCTTCACTTGCGCCAGCGCCGGGGCCGGAGTCAGGGCGAGTAGGATCCAGGCGACCGAATTAAGAGCGCGACCGATCATGGCAGCACGAAATCGGTGGGCCTGGTAAAGATGACCCTCAGCGTAGGCCGGAAGGCCAACTCGCCGTCCGCCGCGCCGAACTCCCAAAACCCGAAGTTCGCCCCTTCGTTCACCGCCCGAATCGCGATGCGGATGGGTGGCGCGGCTGAATCGGCCGGAACCGCCGCCCACTCCTGCAGTTCCTGGGTGAGATCGATGGCGAACGCCGTCCCGCTGGCAAGCGAATCGGGATCGATGTTCTTGAGGCTTGTCACTATCAAGCTCCCGACCGGCGTCTTGGGGCCGAAGCTCAGGAAGTCGCCGGCCACCTCGAAGGCCGAGATGAAGAACGCCTGCTCAGCCGCGAGCGGCGTGCTGGGCGGTGGGAGGCTGGCCAAAACGAGCTCCGCCTTGTTCACCGTTGCGCCTCGCAGAAACTGGCGGCTGCCCGATCCGCTCGGCGTCGCGGAATCAGGTAGCAGCAGCTCCACATAACTGCGCCAACCATCGATACCGCCCAAGCGCAGCACGCCGGCCGAGATGCCTACGCCAGGCCCATCGAACAGGTAGGTCCCCGCAGTTGCGAACGCGATGAGTTGTACGGCGGTGTCCGGCTGGGACTCCGGAACGAGATTGTAGTGGAGTTGCGGAAGTGATAAGGCGACGCGGCCGGTGTCCGCGACCACCAGCGCCACGCCCGTATTGACCTGCGCCGTGTCGGCCCAGAGGCGGATCAGCGAGTCGGACGCCGCCCCCAGCTCGAACTCCACAGTGTCCACCAGCTCCGTGAGCGTGACCTCGCTCAGCACATCGCCCAGGCTTCCGCCGGGCCCGGCGCTCCAGGGCACGCTCGTGCCGGCCGTATCAACGGCGAACTCCCAGTCCGCCGACCGGCCATCCCACGCCTGCTCGACGCCACGCAGTTGAAGCGTAGTGCCGCCGCCGGACAGCGCCGTGCGTAGGCTGTCAACGCCGAAGACCACGCGGGCCGAGTCGAACCGCAACGCCGTCGAGACTTCGCCGCCGATGCTCACCGAGTCCTGGATCGATTCAAATCGCAACAGGCCACGGCTGGTCAGGGTGGCTGAGCCCTCCTCGACCAGCAGGAACGAGGCGTTGGACGGCCCAACGAAGCCGGCGAACACCGTGTCGTTCCAGTCGAGCAGATCGGCGGGACCGAGGAGCACTTCCACGGTGGGCGCCGACTCGCCGGGCGCTTCCTCCGCATCGACCGAGAGGATCTCCTCCCGCGCGCAGGCGGCGAGGCCGAGCGCGAGTGCGATCAGCAGGGTGAAGGCGGAGTGGCCGCTCACCCGCCCTGCGGCCGCGGCCGGTTGGAGACGCTCACGAAGTGGATGCGGAGCTCCGAGAGTGAGGAAGCGAGGAGCTCCTGCTCGTCGGAGCTGAGGTTGCCCCTCGTCTTCTCCTCCAAGACGGCCAGCGTGTCGATAAGTTGACGGGCGCCGGCCAAACCGTCCGAGATGCGCCGCTCGCGTTCCTCCGCCGAGAGCGACTCGCCTTGGGCCGCGCCCGCCTCCGGGTCCCCGCTGAGCAGCGCTTCCACCTGGCTCAGCACCGCGGCCGCCGAGGTCGCCAGACCCGCGACCAGACCGTTGAACTCCACCTTCTGCGAGGTTCCCTCTGCCATGTCACGTCCTGGATCCGCTGGTTCCGTCGTCGCCGTACCTGCGCGGCAGTCGCCGCGACAGACCGGTGAGGATCTCATAGGTGATGGTACCGCAGCGCTCGGCCACCGTGGTGAGGCTGGTCGCCGCGCTGGGCGGCCCACCGATCACGGTGGCGATCGCGCCTGGCACCACGTCGTCCAGACCTGTGACATCGACCACCGTCACATCCATACACACGCGACCGACGATCGGTGCCTCGCGCTCGCCGAAGCGCACGCACCCGCTGTTCGACAGCTCGCGCCGAATCCCGTCCGCGTAGCCGATCGCCAGCGTCGCCCAACGTGAGGGGGCGGCGGACCTGTACGTCGCGCCGTAGCTGGCCGTCCACCCTTCAGGCACGTCGCGCACCGACGACACCCGGGCCCGCACTGTGACCACCGGCGCCGGCTGGATCGGTTCACCGCCCGCCGTGGCGCCGTAGAGGAAGAGACCGGGGCGCAGAAGTTCGGCCGAAAGCTCGGGCCAGCGGGCGCCCGCCACGCTCGCCGCCGTATGCAGCACCCCGCCGACCCCTTGCGGAAACGCCGCGACGCAGGCGTTAAAACGCTCCCACTGCTCCCGCGACGGCGTCTGGGCCGGCTCGTCCGCCGAGTGGTAGTGGGTGAAGGTGCCCTCCCACACCAGGTCGCGCTCGCACGCCGTCAACACCCGGGGAAGCCAGCGCGCCAGATCGGCGTAATGAAACCCGCAGCGACCCATGCCGGTGTCGATCTCCAGGTGGAACGGCAGCCGGCGTTCGGCGTGGCGGGCCGCCGCACTCCAGCGCTCCAGCGCCTCTAGGTCACCGATGGCCGGCGTGATCCGGGCCGCCGCCTCGTCCAGCTCCTTCGGCGTGAGAAAGAAGCCGATGACGCGCCGCTCGATCCCTCGCTCCCTGAGCTCCACCGCCTCCGAAAGGGTCGCCACGCCGTAGCCCCACGGCTCCCGCGGCTCCAGGGCCCTGACCACGGGGCACATGCCCACCCCGTAAGCGTCCGCTTTGACGATCGGCAAAACGCCCGCCCGCGGCTTGGCCCGGTCTCGCAACTTGTCGTAGTTTGCAACGAGCGCACCGAGGTCGACGTCGACCCAGGCGCGCAGCGTGGAGCGATCGCGCCTAACCATTTCCAGTACGGCCGTGAGTATAGACGGCCGTCAGCGCCAGGGCAAGAAATGCCTGATATGAACGAACTTCCGGCTCCCGACCGCCATCGCACAAGCGGCGGCCTCGACCGCGCGCTCGACCTCGTCCGCTTCCTGCGCGCCGGCTGCCCCTGGGACGCCGCCCAGACGCCCGTCTCGCTCACCCCCTACTTGCTGGAAGAATCACTCGAGCTTGCCGAGGCGATCCATGACGGCGCGAGCGACGACGTGGTGCGCAGCGAGATTGGCGACCTCTTGCTCAACGTCGCCTTTCAGATCGTGCTCGCCGAAGAGCGCAGCGCGTTTAACGCCGAGGACGTGTTGGCGACGCTCGAGGAGAAGATGCGGCGCCGCCACCCTCACCTCTACGGTGATGCGGAGGAACGACCGCACTGGGAGTCGGAGAAGGCGAACGAACGGGCGAGCGACGACGTCTTCGAGGGGCTGGCCCGCCGACTCGACCCGTTGTCTCGCGCCCAGCGGCTCCAGGACCGGGCAGCCGGTGTCGGCTTCGATTGGGACCACGCGGCGGACGCGTTCGCGAAGGTGCACGAGGAGGTCGAGGAGGTCGCGGCCCATCTCGAGGCGGGTTCGAGCGAGGCGCTGGAACAGGAGCTGGGTGATCTCTTGTTCGCCTGCGTGAACGTGGCGCGCCTCTCCGGGCTTCACGCCGCTACCGCGCTCCGGCGTGCCAACCTCAAGTTCGAGCGACGCTTCGCCGAGTTGGCGACGTTGGCGGGCAAGCGCGGCCTCGAGCTGGGCGCGGCGTCGCTCGCCGAGCTCGACGCCCTGTGGGACGAGATCAAGAGGAGAGGATCGGCCGAAGCTAAGGATACAGCCGATTGAGCGTGCGCGGAAAGGCGATCGTCTCGCGCACGTGCGCGACGCCGCAGATCCAGCCCACGGTCCGTTCGAGCCCCAACCCGAACCCGCTGTGTGGGAAGGTACCGAAGCGCCGCAAGTCCAAGTACCAGGCGTAGGCCTCCTCCGGTAGCCCCTCCTCGCGAATCCGCGCCAGCAGCTTGTCATAGTCGTCCTCGCGCTGGCTGCCGCCGATGATCTCACCGTAGCCCTCCGGCGCGATGAGATCGTTGCATAGCACCGTGCGCGGGTCCGCCGGGTTCTCCTTCATGTAGAAGGCCTTGGCGCCCCTCGGGTAGTTGTAGATGAAGACGGGCCGGTCGTAGCCCTGGGCGACCAGCGTCTCGTCCTCGGCACCGAGGTCCTCACCCCAGCGAATCTCCGAGCCGAGCGCCTTCAACCTCTCGATCGCCTCGTCGTAGGAGAGCCGCGGGAAGGGCGGCTCGATGGCCTGCAAGCGTGAGAGGTCACGCTCAAGCGTCTCGGTCAGCTCGCGCTCGCAGCGCTGCAGCGCCCGCTTGACCAGGTAGGTCACGAACTCTTCCTGCAGCCGCATATTGCACTCGCTGTCGCACCAGGCCATCTCGGGCTCCACCATCCAGAACTCGGTCAGGTGACGGCGCGTCTTCGACTTCTCGGCGCGGAAGGTGGGACCGAAGCAGTAGACGCGGCCCAGCGCGGCCGCCGTGGCCTCGTTGTACAGCTGACCCGTCTGCGCCAGGTACGCGGTGCCGAGGTCGAAGTACTCCGTCGAAAAGAGCGTCCCCGCGCCTTCGGCGATGGCGCCGGTGAGTATCGGCGTGTCGACGTTGACAAACCCGCGCTCGTAGAAGAAGTCGCGGATCGTTTTGACGATCTCGTCCCGTACCCGCAGAATCGCCACCTGCTTGGGGGACCGCAGCCAGAGGTGGCGCTGCTCGAGCAGAAAATCGACCCCGTGCTGCTTGAGCTGGATGGGATAGTCGTCGCTTCCCCGCCCCACGACCTCCAGGTCGCTCAGCGACAGCTCGTAACCGCCCGGCGCACGACGGTCTTCCCGCACGGTCCCCGTGACGCGGACGCTCGCCTCGTACTCCACCTGCTCGAGCCTCTGCCAGACCTCCTCGGAGACGTGGCTCTTGCCCACCACCGCTTGCACCAGGCCGGTGCCGTCCCGTACGATCAGGAAGGCGATCTTGCCGCTCGACCGTTTGTTGTGCAGCCAGCCATGGACGGTCACCTGCTCGCCAACCTGAGCGGCGAACTCGCTGATGTAGACGCTCTTAGACATCGACCTGAGGTGTGCACGGTCACGAGAGGTGACGAATCGCCTAGCCGATCCTCACCCACCGCCAAACCAGGCGGCGGTCGCGCGACCGGGCGACTCCGCTCGGCCGCGAAACTAGAGATGGCCCACAGGAGTGTCAATTTGCCGCTAGCCCGGCGCGCCGGCCATGCGCTGGGCGTCGCCGCGCTCGCCATGCTCGCCGCCTGCGTGCAAGTCCCGCGGCCGGCTCCGCTCGACGTAGGTGCTTACTGGCCCACCTACCTGGGCAACGCTGCGCGCGCGCCCTTCCTCGGTCAGCGGATCTCCGCAGAGCCGCCTTCGGCGCTCTGGTCGGCTTCTTTGAGCGCCGCCATACGCGGGGTGCCCGTCGTCACTGACGAAGCGGTGATCGCGGCCAGCTCCGACCGCTACATCCAGGCGCTCAGCCGCGAGGACGGCTCTGTCCTCTGGCGCCGGCGCCTCGACGGACCGCCCGTCGCGCCGCTGATCTCCGCCGGCCGCATCTTCACCGCGACCGAGGACAAGGGCCGCTTGCGCGTGCTGGAGCTGACCGAGGGCGACGACGTGTGGAAGCGGCGCTTACCCTCCACCGCTCGCTCCCTCGCTCTGGCCGGCGACACGGTTTACGCCGTGACCGACGACGCCTCGCTCTACGCCCTGATCGACGACGAGGAGCCCCTCTGGCGGGTTGGCCTGCCCCGCGCCGCCAGCGCGAGCCCGCTCGTGGTTGGCCCCTGGGTCATCTGCGTCGCCTTCGACAGCCTCTTCGTCTTCGACGGCCAAAGCGGCGCGCGCCGCGCCGCGGCCGGCGGCCGGGGGATCGTGATCGGCGAAGCCGCCAGCGACGGCCAGGTCGTCTACACCGCGACCGAGGGCGGCTCGCTTCAGGCCCACCGCCTCCCGGAGCTCGAGCCGCTCTGGCGCGCTCACGGCTTCGAGGGCTTCCTGGCCGGGCCAGTGCTCGCCGACGAACACGGCTATGCCGTCACCCGTTTCGGCCACGTCGTCCGCTTCGCGCTCGACGACGGATCCGCCCGGGTCGTCTTCCGCAGCGGCGGTATCGTCATCGCCGCGCCGACGCTCGTACAGAATGGCCTCCTGGTGGGAACGCTGGCCGGCAAGCTCCACTTCATGACTCGCGACGGCCGGCCGATCTGGTCGGTCCGCTGGGAAGGGTCGATCGAGTCGCCCGTGCTCGTGCATGAAGGACGCCTCCTGGTCACCCTGCAGCGACAGTCGACGGGCCTCTTGAGTTCGGGCTGGCAAGCCCAGATCATAGAGTTACGATGAGCCGACCGATCCTATGCGCCACCCCTCCGCTCCTCGCCGCCCTTCTTCTGGCGGGCACCCCCGCCTGGGCGCAGGAACCGGATCCGCGACCGAAGCCCTTCCTGACGGCGAGCGCTACCTTCCCGCCCGCGGCCCGGGCGGTCGATCCGGCGCCCGCCCGCCCCGCGGCCAGCTTCCCTCCGCTCCCTCGGTACGGCGCCTGGGTCGGAGTCACCAAGTGGGCCACCCTCACCGCCGCAGCGGGTCTCGGGACCCTGGGGGCCGTGCTCCACCAGGACGCCGATGAGATCTTCGGCCAGCTCGAGCGACGCTGCGAGGCGGATCCCGCGCTATGCCAGGCCCGCCGACCCGACGGCAGCTACGAGGACGCCGCGCTTGAAGCGCTCTACCAGGACGTGCGTGACAAGGACCGCAAGGCGCGTCTCAGCTTCGTCGCCGCCCAGGTGAGCTTTGGGGTCAGCGTCCTGTTGTTCATCGTCGATTTCCAGAAGAAGAAGGGACCGGGCGATGTCCCCTACGACCCGGAGAGGTCGAGCCAGGCCAGCCCGTCACCGCTCCGTCTCTCGGTCACCCCCGGCGAGCTCGCCCTACGATATTACTTCAGGTAGCGGATCTAACTGACATATTAACAGCAAGATAGACGGCTCACCTCACCCCACATCGTAGAGGCGTAACCGCTCGCGGTAGCGCGTACGCAGCGCCTGCCCCAGAGCCCGATGCTCCGCCCGCTCGAGCCCCGGGTCCTCGGCCACGATCTGGGCCGCCGCTTCGCGGGCCGCGTGGAGCAGAGGCTCGTCGCGCTCCAGGTCGGCGAACCGGAACTCGGGGAGTCCATGCTGGCGAGCCCCGAAGAAGTCGCCGATCCCGCGCAGCCTGAGGTCGGCTCGTGCGATCTCGAAGCCGTCGGTGGTCGAGGCGAAGACGGCAAGTCGCTCGGGCGGTCGGCCGCCGCTGTGTAGCACGATGCAGTAGCTCTGTTCGGCGCCCCGCCCCACCCGGCCGCGGAGCTGGTGGAGCTGGGAGAGCCCGAAACGCTCGGCCCCCTCGATCACCATGACGGTGGCGTTCGCCACGTCGATCCCGACCTCGATCACCGTGGTGGAGACGAGGACGTCAAGCGCACCGTCGACGAAGCTCCGCATCACATCATCTTTCTGCTCGCTCGGCAGGCGGCCGTGGATGAGCGCGACGCGCAGGTCGGCGAACACGTCGTCGGCAAGGTGCTCGTAGGCCTCGGTCGCCGAGCGCACGTCGAGCGTCTCCGACTCCTCGATCACCGGATGGACCACGTAGGCTTGGCGGCCCGCCGCTATCTGGCCGCGCACGAACTCGAACACCCGGGCCCGCGCCGTCTCGCTGCGCAGGACGGTTCTGACGGGCCGGCGACCGGGCGGCATCTCGTCCAGCACCGAGATGTCGAGGTCGCCGTAGAAGGTGAGTGCCAGGGAGCGCGGGATCGGGGTCGCCGACATGACGAGCACGTCCAGCTGGCCCCCGGCGCGGCGGAGCTCGAGGCGTTGCCGCACCCCGAAGCGGTGCTGCTCGTCGATGATGGCGAGCCCTAGCCGCTGGAACTCGACGCCCTCCTGGATCAGGGCGTGCGTGCCGATCACGAGCTGTGCGCGGCCAGCGGCGATCGCCTCCAGCGCCTCGCGCCGGGCCGCCGCTCTGAGACCGCCGCGCAATAGCTCCACTCGCACGGGCAGCTGGCCGCTGAGCGCAGCGATCGTCCCGGCGTGCTGCTCAGCGAGCAGCTCGGTCGGCGCCATCAGCGCCGCCTGGTAGCCGTTCTCGATCGCCCTCAGCATGGCGAACAGAGCGACCACGGTCTTACCGCTCCCTACGTCACCTTGCAGCAACCGGTTCATCGGCCGTGGGGCCGCCATGTCGCGCGAGATCTCGGCCAGCACCTTGCGCTGGGCGGCTGTCAGCTCGAAGGGGAGCGACTCCGCGAACGGCCGCACCAGCGCCCCGCTGCGCTCGAAGGCGATCCCCTCGCGGAGCTCGCGATTCTCATAACGCGCCCGGGCGTAGAGGAGCTGGAGGATGAACAGCTCCTCGAAGGCGAGTCGCCGACGCGCCGACTCGGCGTGCTCGAGCGACGCCGGCCGGTGCAGCCATTCCAGCGCCTGGCGCTCGGTCGCCAGCGACAGCCGGCCGCGCAGGCCTTCCGGCACCGTATCGGCCTCCGCCCCGGCTGCGGCGAGCAGCGCCTCCAGGTTCTGCCCTACGATGCGTCGGATCTGGCGGTGCGTGAGACCTGCGGTGGCCGGGTAGACGGGGAAGACCGTGCCGCGGTCTTCCGCCTCGTCGCCGGCCCGGGCCAGGATGGTGAACTCGCGCGGCTGGATCTGCCGCCCGTGGAAGAAGCGCACCGGACCGGAGACCAGCAGCGTGTCACCCTTGCGGATGGTGCGATCGAGGAACGGCTGGCCCGGCCACGAGCACTCGATCAGCCCGCTCGCGTCCTTGATCACGGCCTGGAAGAAGCGGAGCCCGCGCCGCGTCGGGATCACGCCCTTCGAGACGACCTCGCCGATCGCCGTGGCCTCCACGCCGGGTGCCAGTCGGGCGATCGACGTGACGGTGGTGGCGTCCAGGTAGCGGTGCGGCGCGTGACGCAACAGGTCCCGCGCGGTGTGAATCCCGAGCTTGGCCAGCGACTCCGAGCGTCGCGGCCCCACGCCCTTCAGGTACTGGACAGGGCGATCCAGCAGCGAGGTCCTGCTCACGCTGCGCTCACGGGTGGTCCCCATAGATCGCGTCGCATCATCTGAAAGTTACCGCAGCCCAATCACGCGGCGCACGGCCCACTCCGCACAGAACAGCGCGATAAGAAGAAGGTACGGCCAGCCCAAAGTCGCGAGCCGCCGCCGCCGCCCGGCGCTCGACCCCGTCCGCAAGGCCTCGTCAGCTTCCAGCTCCGCCAGGAGCGCACCAGCAAACGGGAGAAGCTCCGGCGTGAAGGCCTCCACCTCCACCGGCCCACGTGCCGCCACCGCCGCCAGCCGCCCCCCGCGATACGCCCGCGCGACGTAACGGTAGCGGCCCGGCGACAGCTGAACGGCCAGCGAGTCGCCCGCCGCTGCTGTGAGACGCACAGGCTCGCCCGCAGCTTCTCCGCTCAACTCCACGACAAGCGAGTCCACCGCCCCCGCCCCAGGTGTTACCCAGCGAAGCAGCTCACCCCGGCTCACCACTCGCCGCTCCGGCTCGAGCCCAGCCACGGCCCAAGGCCCGTCCGCGAGCAGCCAGCCGGCCACGCCGGTCCAGAGCGATCGATAGAGCCCTCGGCCAGCCGCGCTGCGGAACGCCCAACGCCAGTAGCCCTCCGCCGCCGCGACCGCCCAGCGGCGTGCCCCGCGCTGGCCGACGACGACCGCCGGCTGCGGCTCACCGCCCCGCCCGCGCCGCAGGTGGAGCGGCGACCACGCCGACTCCGCCTCGATCGTCCGCACACCCAAGAGCGGCGGCAACCCCTCAAGCGCACCGCCACCCAAGTCCAGGGCGAGCGGCGTGGCGGGGAGCGCCGCGTCGGCGTACCACTCCCCCGCCGCCGGCGCGCCCACACGCACGTTGGGGCCCGGCACCTCGAAGCGGCCCGCGCCAGCGGGCAGCACCAGGAGCCGCCGCGCCTCGCGCGCCAGAGCGCGCGCCCAGTCCGGCGCGTCGGGCCCGTACCCGTGCAGCACCAGGAGCGGCGCGGCGCGCGCCCGGCGCCGCACGCTCTCCACCGCAACCGGTCGATAGCTGTCCAGGCCTACCAGCCAGTCGCCCAGCCTCAGATAGCCCGTCGTCGGCGCATCGGCGAGGCGGTCGAGGTTTGGGATCAGAAAGGACGGCTCCCAATCGGGTCGCAGGGAGATGAGCACCGGGCCGACAGGCCGCTCCACGACTTGTACGTAGACGGCGCGCTCGTTGTCCCGCAGCTCGGGCTCCGGCGACGGCGCCGCGAGCCGCACCACGAAGCGCTGATAGCCCGGCGGCCCCTGCGCCGGAAACGCGAGACGAAGCGGCGCGTAGCGCCCGGCCTCTGGGAGTCGGGTCGAGGCCACGGCCCGGACCCGGCCCTCTTCATCCGCAACCTCCACCCACACGCTCTCGGCGACCGCGCCCCGGGCGACGAGCTCGGCGCGCACCTCAACCGTATCGCCGACCTCGACCCACCGTGTGCTCCCGACCTCGGCGATCCCTAGCTCCGGCGTCGCCGGGCGCAGAGTCACGAACCTCAACGCCACGCCGTTGCGACGCGCTGCCTCCCGCGCTTCTGCCCCATCGCCGATTTCACCGTCGCTCACGACGACCGCTCGGCGGGCGCCGGCGACCGCCGCGGCCCGCAGGGCGGGCGCCAGCCTCGACTCCGCGTAGGCGGGCGCCTCAGGCAGCGAATCGACCCTCACGACGCGGGGCACGGCCCCCCCGAACAGCCAGGCGCGCTCGAACCGCGCCAGCGTGTCGCGGGCCGCACGCCACAGGCTGCCCTCCAGCCCAGCGCCCAGCTTCGTCATGCTGAGCGAGGCGTCGAGCAGCGCGACCGCGTCCTCCCGGCCCGCGCCGCCAACCGCAGGTAGCGTCGGATTGATCAGGATGAGCCAGGCGAGGATGAGCGCCGCGGCGCGGAGCGCGGCGGCCCAGGCGCGCCCGACCACCGGCTCCTCGCGCGATCGGAACCACCAGACGACGTAGACGATCGCCACTCCGGCACCGGCGGCCAGGAGTAGCCAGTTGAGCGGGGTCACGCTGCGGTGAGCTGGCTCGTTCGCGGCCTCGGTTAGTCGGTCACCGACAACGTCGAACCTGGCGCGCCAGCCAATAGCGCAGCAAGGGCGTCACGATCGCGCCCGAACACCGCAAGCTCACCCTTGGCGACCGGCGTGCCTGATGGGAGGTTCACGGTCCGCGGATCGAGCGCCTTCTTGTGGCGGCGCAGCTCGTAGTGCAGGTGCGGCCCCGTGGCCAGCCCGGAGGCGCCCACGTGGCCGATGAGCTGGCCTTGGCGCACGCGCTTGCCGCGCCGGATCCCCTTCGCGATGAAGCTCAGGTGGGCGTAGCGCGTGTAGTAGCCGTTGATATGACGGACCTCGACGACCCGACCGTAGCCACCCCACCAGCCGGCGCGGGTGACCCTGCCGTCGGCCGTCGTGTGGACGCGGGTGCCGACATCGGCGGCGTAGTCGGTACCCAGATGCGCGCGGTAGCCGCCCAACCTCGGGTGGTAGCGGCGCCGGGCGAACCGGGAGGAGATGCGGCGGAAATCGAGCGGCGCCTTGAGGAAGACCCGTTTCATCGATTTCCCGTCAACGTCGAAGTACTCGCGCCGCGGCTCGAACCAGAAGGCCCGGTGGGTCCTGCCGCGGTTGGTGAACTCCGCGGCCAGCACCCGCCCGCCCTTTACCGACCCATCCGACCGTACCGCCCGCTCATAAACCGCAGCGTAGCTGTCGCCCTCGCGTAGGTCGATCCCAAAGTCGATCGCCCATTGGAAGGGCCGGTAGATACCCCACATCAGCCGCTCGATCCGCTCCTGCTGTCCGAGGGACTCTAGCGACAGCGACATGACCGAGTGGTACAGGCTGGTCTCGATGGCGCCGGCAAGGACCAGTGTATCGACCCGCACCGGCAGCTCAGCCGCCTCAGCCGTCCAGTCGTCCCCGTCCGGCGCCAGCCGCACCAACCGGTCGGGGTCCACCCGTACCGTGAGGTCGAGCAGGCTATCCCAGGCGGTGCGCTGCACCTGAACGGCGACACCGGCGCGCAGGAGCCGCGGGTTGGCATAAGGGCGAAGCGCGCCTACGGCGCCATCGATCTCTGCCGGAGTGAGCGACTGGCGCGCCAGCACCTGGGCAAGCACCTCTCCGCGACGCAGAGTGTCGGCCGCCACGACCGTCTCGGCCTCGTCGGCGGACACCACGACCGGCGGCAGTGCCCGCAGGCGCTGCGAGCGGGCCGGGCGGCCCAGGACCAGCGTCAGGCCGCCCGTAATCAAGAGCGCAAAGAACAGTAGGCCTCTACCCATTCCCATATCGGGGAGGGAATAATGCAGGTTTCGGGAGTGGGTCAAGCCTCACGGCGCGTTCCTCGCTCAGTCCATCTGCCGCCGTATGAACGTCGGGATCTCGAGTTCACGTGGATCGTCGGCACCGATCGGCACGACGTCGCGCTCGGCGGTCGCAAGCGCGTGCGCCGCGGCCGGCCGTCGGCTCGGCGTGCGGGCCGGCGCGAACTCGGGCCGGATCACCTTCACCGGCTCGGCCCGCTCCGCCGTCTCGAAGCCTGTGGCGATGACGGTCACGCGGAGCTCATCCTCGAGATTCGGATCGTGCACCGTGCCGAAGATGATCTCCGCGTCGTCGCCTGCCGTGTCATGGATGATCGTGCTCACCGTCGTGACCTCGTCGATCGTGAGGTCTGGGCCGCCGGTGATGTTGATCAGCACGGCCTTGGCCCCGGCGATCGAGATATCGTCGAGCAGCGGCGACGAGATCGCTTCCTGCGCCGCCTCTTGCGCACGCGTCTCGCCCTGGGCGCGGCCCGTGCCCATCAGCGCGGCGCCGCGGCTCGCCATCACCGTGCGCACGTCGGCGAAGTCGACGTTAACATCACCGGTCACGCTGATCAGGTCGGAGATCCCGCGCGTCGCCTGCAGCAGAACCTCGTCTGCCTTCTTGAGCGCATTACGGAACGATGTGCCCTTGCCGACCACGGAGAGGAGCCGCTGGTTCGGCACCACGATCACGGTGTCCACCGTGCGGCGCAACTCGGCCAGGCCGATCTCGGCCTGGTGCATCCGCTTCTTCCCCTCGAACTCGAACGGCTTGGTCACGATGGCGATCGTAAGCGCGCCCAGCTCCCGCGCCAGCTGTCCGATGATCGGCGCCGCGCCGGTGCCGGTGCCGCCACCCAAGCCGGCCGTAAGGAACACCAGGTCGGCGCCGCGCAGCACCTCGACCACTTCGGTCTTGTTCTCCTCGATCGCCTGGCGCCCGATCTCCGGGCGGGCGCCGGCGCCGAGCCCGCGCGTCAGCTTCTTGCCGATCTGCACCTTGACCGGCGAGCGACAGTTGCCCAGCACCTGGCCATCGGTGTTCACGGCGATGAAATCGACGCTCGGCAGGTCCTCCTCGATCATCCGATCGACGGCGTTGTTCCCGCCACCGCCAATCCCGATGACGCGCATCAGCGCGCTACTCCGGTTCTCGGCCAGCTCGAATCGAATCATCTTCATCCCCTCCCCACCTAGAAGAACTCTTTCAACCAACCGCCGACCTTGGAGAGGGCCCGGCGCGTAGGACCCCAACCGCGTCCAAGGTCTTCGCGGATCCGCTCCGCGCCAAACAGCAACAGGCCCGCCGCCGTCGCGAACTTAGGGCGACGTACCGAGTCATCTAGCCCGCTGAGACCCGCGCCCGGCGCGCCGCAACGGACCGGCATGCTGAAGATGGACTGGGCAACGTCTAAACTGCCCTCGATGCTCGAACCCCCACCTGTCAACACCACTCCACCGCCCAGCCGGTTTGCGTAACCCGACCGCTCGATCTCCTGGAGGGCAAGGGCGAGAACTTCGTCCAGGCGTTCCTCAATTATATGCGCCAGAAGCTCGCGAGGCATCTGCTTGCGGGCTCGGGGCGCCGGGCCCGGAATCTCTATCGTCTCCCGCTTATCGGCCAGCCGCGTCGAGGCGATCCCGTGGTGCTCCTTCACCCGCTCCGCCTCGCTGTAAGGGATACCGAGGCCCTTCACCAGGTCGTTCGTAAAGCTCACGCCGCCGCAGGGGACCGTAGCGACGTGGCGGATCTTGCCCTCAAGAAACACCGCCAGTTCAGTTGTCCGGCCGCCGATCGCCACCACCGCCACGCCAACCTCCCTCTCCTCCGGCGTCAGCACGCTGAGCCCCACGGCGAGCGGACTGAGCACCAGCTGGGCGACCTCGTAGCCCGCGCGCGCCACCGTCTTGCGCAGGTTGCGCGCCGTAGCGCCCGCCGCCAGCACCATGAACACCTCGGCCTCGAGCCGCGTGCCCAACATGCCAACCGGGCGCTGGATGCCGTCGCGGTGGTCGACCGTGTAGTCCCGCGGGACCCCGTGCCACCGCTCGCGGTCTGGCGGAACCACGACCGCCCGTGCGACCTCATGCACACGTTCTACATCCTCTTCGGCGATCTCGTCACCGCCGATCGCCACGACCCCGTCCGAGGTGCTCGTGCGCACGTACTCCGCCGAGATGCCGACGTAGAGGCCGCGCGGCTGCACCCCGGCCATGAGCTCCGCCTGCTTCAGTGCCTGGCGGATCTCCTCCGTCGTCTCCTCGATGTTGCTCACCGCGTCGCGGCGCACGCCGTTCGGCTTCACCTGGCCCACGCCGAGCACCTTCACCTGACCCACACGATCGCCGTTCAGCACCAGTTCGCCCAGGACGGCGCACGTCTTGGTCGATCCGATGTCCAGCGCACCGATGAGATACGATGTCGAGATCATAACCGCCCTCTCCGCACCACGATCTGGTCCAGGTAACGCGCCTCGATCACGGCCTCCTCCACGGCGCGGCCACGCAAATCCGCCAGCACCGCGCGCAGCCGCCGCACCAGACCCTCGTCCACTCGGTCGGGAACGGCCAGCCAGCGCGCCGGCTGCGACTCCACCAGGTTCACTCTGAGCCCGTGATCGGGGGCCGGGCCAAAATCCGAGACGACCGCCGCGAGGCCCGGGTCGAGGGCCCGCAGCGCCGCGAAGGTCCGCAACGCAGCAAGCGCCGGGCCCTCACGAAGACTCAGCGAATCGGTCGCCAGCTCCGCCGGCGCCGTCAGCACCGGCAGCTCGAGCGACCCGCCCGTGGGATCGATCGGCAACAGCCGCCCGTCCCCTCGCACCGTCCGCAGCTCCGGCGCACCGATCAGGGCCACTGGCTCGACCTCGCGCACATGGAGCCGCAGCGCGTGAAATCCCGCGCGCTCCACTCGGGCCTCCTCGATCAGCGGGTGGCGGGCCAGCCCGTTCTCCACCTCGCGGTAGTCACCCCAGACAGAATGGCCGCGCGAAATCGCCGCCAGCTCCAGAACCGAATCGGGTGCCAGCCAGCGGGCACCCACCACCTCCACTCGACGCACGTTGAAATACTCGACCCGCGCCAACAGCTTGCGGCCCCACACCACGCCAGCCAACGCGGCGGCCACCGCTATCAGGCCGAAAAGGAAGGCCGCCCGTGGAAGCGCGCTCCGACCCTTCATCCCCGCACCCCCAGCTCGCGCAGCACCTCGACCGGGAAGCCCCAGAACTGGATCTCCGGCTCCAGCGCGATCCCCGTTTCAGCGAACACACGGCGCCGGGTCTCGATCATCAGCTCGATCACGTCGCGGGCGCGGGCGCCGCCCAGGTTCACGATGAAGTTCGCATGCTTCGTCGACACCTGAGCGCCCCCCCGGCGCGCCCCACGCATGCCGACCCGGTCGACAAGTTGCCAGGCCGATGGCGCCGGCGGCTGCGGGTTCTTCCAGGTGGAACCGCAAGTCGGCTGGTCGTAGACCTGCGCCGCGAGCTTGGCGTCTCGACGCCGTTGATGCTCCGCCTCGACCTGGGCCGGGTCGCCGGGGGGCGCAGCGATCTCGGCCCGGAGAAAGATCGCCTCCGGGTCGTATTCGATGCCTCGATACCTGGGCCGCACGTCCGCGCGCACCAACCGCCGCACCGCGCCGTCCTGCCCGATCGCCTCCGCCCAGAGCACGCGATCCCAAACCCCCTCCTCCGCCGTTCCGGCGTTCATGCGCAGGGCGCCGCCGACCGTGCCGGGCACCGCCTCCAGAATCCAGAGGCCCGCGCGGCCGGCGCGCCGCGCCGCGCCCACGACGCCGGAGAGCGGCGCCGCCGCGCCGCAGAGGATCGAACCCTCGCACAGCTCGAACGTCTTAAACTCACCCTCCAGCAACACCACGGGTCCGCCCGGACCCTCATCGGCTATCAACAGGTTCGCCCCCAAACCGAGCACGCGCAGCGGCCCCTCTGGGGCCCTGGCGAGCAACGCTCGCAGCTCCGCCTCGGACGAGGCCCGCGCAAAGGCCGGCGCGGGACCGCCGATCTTCCAGCGCGTCAACTCGGCGAGTGCCACGTCACGCATCCACATGGCTCCGCCAGAGGTCATCCCACACCGCGTGGGCGACGCTCCCGATGTCCCCCGCGCCCAGGGTGACCAGCACGTCACCCTCCTCAAGCTCCGCGACCAGCGCCTCGCGCAGCTCCGGGAGCCGTGTCGCGAAGCGCACTCGGTCGGCGCCCATCGCCGCGCCGGCCGCCTCGACGACGAGCGCCGCCGAGACTCCCGCTATCGGGTCCTCGCGCGCCGCGTAGATCTCGGTGACGAACGCCAGATCGGCTGCGGCCAGCGCCCGCCCGAAATCGCCCGCCAGGGCGGCGGTGCGCGAGTAGAGGTGCGGCTGGAACGCGGCGACGAGCCGGCGCCCGGGAAACGCCTGGACGGCGGTGGCGAGTGTGGCCCGCACCTCCGTCGGGTGGTGCGCGTAATCGTCGACCACGGTGATCCCACGCGCCGTGCCCAACGTCTGGAAGCGCCGCTCCACACCCGTGAACTTCGCCAGGGCCGCGGCCACCGACCGCGGCTCGCGCCCCAGCGCCAGGGTCACCCCGAGCGCGGCCAGCGCGTTCAGCACGTTATGCCGACCGCGCAGCGCGAGCTCGAACTCGCCGAGCTCGTTCCCCCGCCAGCCCACCGAGAACCGCGTGCGATCCGGATCCTGGATGACCGCCGAGGCCTGCAACTCGGCGCCCGGCTTCAAGCCGTAGCTCGAACCGCGCGCGCCAACCCTGTCGAGTCGGCGTCGCGCGCCCGGCTCGTCGTAACAGGCGATCACTTGCCCGCCCCCCGGCATCCGGCCCAGAAACTCGTCGAACGCCGCTTCCAGGTCCTCCACGCTCCGGTAGGTGTCGAGGTGCTCTGCTTCGACCGAGGTGACCACCGCGACCCGGGGCCGCAGCGAGAGGAACGCACGGTCGTACTCGTCGGCCTCCACGACGTAGAGGTCGCTCGCACCGATGCGCGCGTTCCCTTTCCAGCCAGGTACGCGACCGCCCACCAGTGCGGTCGGGTCGAAGCCCGCCCCCTCAAGGGCCGTCGCCGTAAGCGCGGTGGTCGTCGTCTTGCCATGGGTCCCCGCCACGGCGACCAGCGAGCCCGCGTTCACGAGCTCGGCCAGAGCATCGCTACGCTTCAGCACCGGTAGGCCTCGCATCTGCGCCGCGGCCAGTTCGGGATGGTCAAGCGGCACCGCCGCGGTGTGGACCACGGCGTCGATCCCTCCCATGTGTTCCGAGTCGTGGCCGCGCCGCACGGCGATGCCACGCCGCTCCAGATCCTCCGTCGTCTCGCTCGCCTCGCGATCGCAGCCACTGACCTGCGCGCCACGCGCCTGCAGCAGGAGCGCCAGACCGGCCATCCCAGCACCGCCGATGCCCACCAAGTGCAGGCGCGCGCCTCGCGCGGCAAAATCGGCCAACCCGCTCGACGCGCTCATCGCCCCCGCATCAGCTCCAGCAGATCGGCCGCGATCTCGGCGGCCGCCTCCGAGTTGCCCCGCGCGCCCGCCGCCGCCTTCATCGCACCCAGCCGCTTCGGGTCGGCCAGGGTCGCGAGCAAGGTCCGCCAGAGGGCGGCTGGCTCGCTCTCGAGCTGCGCCTGCTCGAAAACGACCGCCGCGCCAGCCGCTTCCAGCGTCCACGCGTTACGCCGCTGATGGTCCGCCGCCGCATGCGGATACGGGACCAGGATCGCGGGGACGCCCCAGGCGCAGAGTTCAGAGAGCGCCAGCGCGCCCGCCCGCGAGACGGCCAGCGTGGTCAGCGAGAGCGCCTTCTCCATCTCGGCGATATAGGGAAGCACCTGCACACGCGCCGTGTCGCCCAAGCCGGCGAGGCGCCGCACGACCTCGTCGTGGTGCGCCGGCCCCGTCGACCAGAGTAGCTCGACGTCGGACGGCAACGGCGACAGCTCGCCCTTCCGCGTCGCCGCGAGCGCCTGCAGAAGCCCCGCGTTGAGCGCCGCCGAGCCCTGACTGCCGCCGACGACTAGGACCACGCGGCCCGCTCCCAGGCCGAACTCCCGCCGCGCCGCTTCCGGCTCCGGTCGCCGCTCCGGCCAGCGGATCGGGTTGCCGTGGGCTCGCACCTGCGTCTCCGGTCCCGGCCGCAGGTGTCTCAGCGCCTCTTCATAACCCAGGTGAAGTTGATCCACGTAAGGTGCCAGCCAGCGCGTAGTTAGACCTGGATAGCTGTTCTGCTCTTGAACCGCCGTCCGCACCCCCCGGGCCAGGGCCCAGGCCACCACCGGCCCTGCCGCGTAGCCCCCCGTTCCCACGACCAGGTTTGGCGCGAACCCCGCGAAGGTCCGCTGGATCTCGAGGCCGCTACGGATCGCCGAGGGGACGAGCCGCCAGTTCCGCCAGGGCCGACGCCGGTAGATCGGCTCGAGCGGCAGCAGCCGGTGCATCACCCCCCGTTCAGGGAAGACGCGTGACTCGACGCCACGCCGGGCGCCCACCAGCATCACCTCGACCCGGCCGCCGGACGTCCGCCCCAGCGCCTCGGCCAGGTTGAGGGCGGGATAGAGGTGACCGCCCGTTCCGCCGCCCGCGATGATCGCACGCTTCCCCACGTCATCACGCTCGCCAGCTGCCGATGTTGAGCAGGATGCCGACCGCGGCCAGCGAGACCACGAGGCTTGACCCGCCGTAGCTGATGAAGGGCAGGGTGACCCCGGTCGTCGGCAGGAGTCCCAGGCTGACGCCCATGTGCACGAGCGCACTCACCACGATGAGCGCGGTCAAACCCACGGCAAGCAGAAAGCCGAACGCGTCCGGCGCCCGGCGTGCGATCCGCAAGCCGAGGAAGGCGATCAGCCCGACGGCGATGGCGACGACTGTGACGCCGACGAAGCCCCATTCCTCCGCGACCATCGCGAACGCGAAGTCGTTGTGCGGCTCCGGTAGGAAGTAGTACTTCTGAGCGCTCTCCCCGTATCCGACCCCAAGCAGGCCGCCCGAGCCGACGGCGATCAGCGATTGCTGGAGCTGATAACCCGTGCCCGTGGGGTCCGAGCCTGCATCCAGAAACGTGACTAGCCTCGCCATTCGATAGCTGGCCGCGCGGATCACCTCCCACAACAGTGGGACCGCCAGAAGTCCCAACAAGATGAAGTGGCCGATCCGCGCTCCCGCGGCGAAGAGCACGATGGCGCAAAGAAGCCCGATCAGCGCGGCCGACGAGAGGTCCGGCTGCAGCACGATGAGGAAGGCGACCAACAGATAGATAAGGATGAAGGCGGCCAATCCCCAGCGCAGGCTGCGAATTCGTTCGCCTTTCTTGGCCGCCAGGGCCGCCGTCCAGATCACGAGAGTCAACTTCGCCACCTCTGACGGCTGGACTCGGAGGCCCAGCTCCAGCCAGCGGCGCGCCTCCTGGCGGGGCGGCGCGATCGCCACGGTACCGGGGAGCACGAGAAGGATGAGCGCCACGAGCGTCGCCCCGAGGAGCGGCCAGGCGAGCATCCTCCAGACCCGATAGTCGAGCCGCGCCAGCACATAGAGTGCAAGCAGCCCGAACAGCGCCTTGCTCGCCTGTTGCCGCAGGTAGTAGTGGTCGGGGAGGCCCTGTCTCTGTGCCAGGAACGAGCTGGCGCTGTAGACCGTGATGAGACCCACGAGCACCAGAAAGACCGCGACGGCGAGGAGCAGCCCAGCGTCGCGGCGGGCACTGCCCGCCGCAGGCACATAGGCATCGACCACTACGCTCGCCGCCAGATCTCTCACGAACGCCCACTCCTCACGATCCCGCCGGCCTCACGCCGCTTCCCGTTCCGCCAGCTCGCTGACTCGCGCGCCCCGCTCCTCGTAATCGCGGAACATGTCGAAGCTGGCGCAGGCCGGCGCCAACAGCACGACATCGCCCGGCCGAGCCAGCGCGCCAGCCCGCTGCACGACCGCCTCGAACGGCCCGTCCTCCCGCTCGAGGGGGACTTTGGACCCGAGCTCCGCCGCGATGCGGTCCGCCGCCTCCCCGAAGGCCACCACGGCCCGCACGCGCCCCTTCATCTCGGAGGCCAACCCCGCAAACGACTCGCCCTTGGGCCGACCGCCGAGGAGCAGGACCACAGGGCGCTGCATGGCCTGAAGCGCCACCCGCGCCGAGGCCACGTTGGTCGCCTTCGAGTCGTTGATCCAGAGAACTCCGCCCCGTTCCGCCACCGGCTGCAGACGGTGCGGCAACGGCTCGAACTCCAGCAGGCTCGCCCTCACCGCCTCCGTCGGCAGCTCCGCGTAAGTCGCGACGGCGCTCGTGGCGAGCGCGTTGGCTACGTTGTGTAGCCCGAGCGTCTTCAGCTCGCCCCGCGAGACGAGCTCCGTCTCGTGTCCTTCGTGGCGCGCGGTGAGCACTCCGCTCGGCGCCAGATAGGCGCCGTCCGACCCTTCCGGCAGTGGCGACGCTACCCGGAAATAGCGCACGCGCCCCAAGCGACCCGCCGCCAGCCCCAGCACGCCGGCGTCTTCGCCGTTCAACACCCAGCGGCTCTCGGCGTCGGCGTTGTCGAACAGCCGCGCCTTGTCCGCGTAATAGCTCTCCACGTCCACGTAGCGGTCGAGGTGGTCGGGACAGAGGTTGAGGAACACCCCGATCGCCGGCTGGAATCGTTCGATGTGGGCAAGCTGAAAGGAGCTCACCTCGGCAACGACCCAGTCGAACACCGCACCGGGCTCGGCCGCCAGCTCCGACAGCGCCCGCCCGATGTTGCCGCCCACGCCGACGCGTGCCCCGGCGCGCTCCAGCATCGCGCCGATCCACGCCGTCGTCGTCGTCTTGCCGTTGGTCCCGGTTACCGCGATGATCGGCGCGCTGAGGAAGCGGAACGCCAGCTCGAGCTCAGAGACGATCGGACGTGCCCGAACTCCCGGAGATTGAAAGACCTTTGCCGTGGGCGGAATCCCCGGGCTGACGACCAGGAGGTCGCAGCCCTCCAGCTTGGCCAGATCGTGCCGGCCCAGCTCCAGCTCCACTCCCGGCTCTCCACTCAGCCCTGCGGTCTCGCGTCGCAGCTCCGGGGTGTCGGCCACGTCGCTGGCGTAAACGGTGGCGCCGGCCCGGGCGAGCAGGCGCGTGGCCGCTCGGCCGCTGCGGCCCAGCCCCAGCACGGCCACCTGCACCTCCCGCCACGAGCCCGCCATCGTCATCTCACCTTCAGCGTGCTCAGCGCGATCAGCGAACAGAGCACACCGGCGATCCAGAAACGAACCACCACCTTCGACTCTGGCCAGCCGAGCTGCTCGAAATGATGATGGAGCGGTGCCATGCGGAAGACACGCCGACCCCTGCCCGTTCGCCTCCGCGTGTACTTGAAGTAGCTTGTCTGCAGGATCACCGAGACCGCCTCGGCCACGAACACCGCGCCGATGATCAGCAGCAGAAACTCGCCCTTGATCAGGACGGCGACCGTGCCTAGTGCGCCGCCCAGCGCCAGCGACCCGGTATCGCCCATGAATACCTCGGCGGGATGGCTGTTGAACCAAAGGAAGCCCAGGGCGCCGCCGGCCAACGCCGCGCAGAACACCGCCAGCTCGCCCACGCCAGGCAGGTAGAACAGCCCCAGATAGTTCGAGGCGTCGACCCGCCCGATCAGATAGGCGAAGAGGCCGAAGGTCGTGGCGGCGATCGCGGCCAACCCCGCCGCCAGCCCGTCGAGCCCGTCGGTGAGGTTCACCGCGTTGGCGCTGCCGCTCACCACCAGCGCGACGAACGGAATAAATAACGGTGCCCATACCACCAGCCTGAGGTCCTTGAAGAAAGGCAGAGTCGTGTGGTTTGCGGGATACTCGCTGAGTGGGAACCTCCACAGCAGGAAACCGAGGAGGAGGCCCAGGGCGAGCTGACCCACGAGCTTGTAGCGCGCAACGAGACCCCGCGACTCCCGCTGGACGACTTTTAAGTAGTCGTCCACAAACCCAAGAGCACCCATGCTCGCGGTCAGACCCAAGGCGATGAGGATGTACGCA
>CAYFXF010000003.1:0-14765 GCA_964347085.1 uncultured Gemmatimonadota bacterium
TCACGGCCGCGGCCGCGGCGCCGAGCCGGCCCGTGGCCCAGAGCTCGTCGCCCGGCCGTGCAGCGCTCCTGAGCAGCGGCCGGTCGACGGAGCCCAGCGCTGCCACGTCGAGGGCCAACCCGCTACCGCCGCGCGCCAGGTCACCCCCGATGAGCGGCGCCGCGAACCGCTCGGCGGCGGCCCGGCAGCCGGCACCGACCCGTTCGGCCAGCCCGGCGCCTCCCTCTCGCGGGACGTGCAGCGAGACGAGCGTCGCGAGCGGCCGGGCCGCCACCGCGGCCAGGTCGGAGAGCGCCGCCCGCACGGCGCGCTCCCCCACGAGCTCCGGCGTCCCCCAGGCCGAGCGGAAGTGGGCGCCCTCGACCTGCAGGTCGACGCTCACGGCGAGGTAATCGGCGCCGGCGCGGAGGAGCGCGCAGTCGTCGCCTGCTGCCAGCGCCACCCGAGCGTCGGGCGGCGCGGCATCGGCGAGGATACGGCGGATCAGATCGAACTCGGCGCCCGGGCCGAGCGGGACCGAGCTCACCCAGGACGCGCCCCCGCCCCGATCCATGACGAGCTTACTTGTAGGATTGCTGGATTTGGCGGCCGATGCTGATCTCGCCGTTGTCGATCCGGAGGTTGAAGCCGCAATCCGGGTTGCTGCACACCCACGCCTTGTACATGATGGCCGCGCCTTCGCGTCCGTAGTCCGATAGCGGGATCAGAGACCCCGAATCACACTTCCTGCACACCGGGAACTCCCGCTCGCGCTCCAACTGCCTCACCCCCTCCTTCCACAGGTGGTCTCTTATCGGCGGAACCTCTGGGAAACGGCTAGCTGCGCCGGCCGATCTTGCCCCAGGGATAGCTGCGCTCGAAGGCGTCGTCGAAGTCGAAGACGTTCAGGAAATCTTCGCGGCTGTCGCTGTCCTGCTTGATGAGCACGTGACAATCGATCAGCGTGTAGACGATCTCGCCCAGGTCGGTCGTCGCGTGGATGCCCCAGTGCTCGAGCACCGTCCGGGCCAGCGGCCCGAACTGCTCGATCGCCAGGTCGCGACAGGCCTCGGCCAGCTCCTGGCCTGTTATATGGCGAGGCTCGTCAAGCCGATCGATGCCGTACTGCAGCGCCGAGAGGACAAACAGGTAGGCGGCGTCCGTGTAACGCGGATCTCTTTCCTGGAGTCTAGCCAGCAGGTTATGCACTACCATACTGCCCCAACCCAACCGTCAAAGACCTCGATCGCGGACTCAGGGGGCCGCGATCGCCGCGAACTCGCAACCGTGTACGCCCAGACAAGCTCAGGCGGGCCGCCCCGCCAGTCAAGGGGACCGGCAGGGCGGCCCGCGCTGCCCGTTGACGCCGCTGGTTCTCTACTGCGCCGCGCCCGGTCCCAGACCGAGCGGCCGCGTGAAGGTTCCTTCCAGCCACTCCTCGTAGAGCGGGAACTCACGGCATAGCGCACGCACCTCGGCACGTACGCGCCCAGCGGTCGCCTCGTCGCCGGGGGCGCTCAGGATCTCGTCGATCCAGCCGCCGATACGCTCCATCTCCGCTTCCCCCATCCCGCGCGTCGTCAAGGCTGGTGTGCCGATGCGGATGCCCGAGGTGACAAAGGGCGATCGGGTCTCGAACGGCACCGTGTTCTTGTTGACGGTTATGCTCGCCCGGCCCAGGGCCTCCTCCGCCTCCTTGCCGGTGAGCTCGCGGTCTCTCAGGTCGACGAGGAGCAGGTGGGTGTCGGTGCCGCCGGCCACCAGCTTGTAACCGCGCTCGCCGAGCGCCGCGGCCAGCGCCCGGGCGTTGGCGATCACCTGGCGCGAATAGGCCCGGAATCCCTCGCTCATCGCCTCCTTGAGCGCCACCGCTTTGGCCGCGATCACGTGGACCAGCGGGCCGCCCTGCATGCCCGGAAAGACCGACTTGTCGATCGGCTTGGCGAGCTCCTCGCTGCAGAGGATGAGGCCGCCGCGCGGGCCGCGCAGCGTCTTGTGCGTGGTCGTGGTGACCGCATCGGCGTGCGGCACGGGGGACGGGTGCAACTTGGCCGCGATCAGGCCCGCGATATGCGCGATGTCCACCATCAGCCGCGCTCCCACCTCACGCGCGATCGCGCCGAACTTCTCGAACTCGATCGTCCGCGGGTAGGCGCTGGCGCCGGCAACGATGAGCGCCGGCCGGTGCTGCTGAGCCAGGTCGCGTACCTGGTCGAAGTCGATCCGCTGGTCGTCCTCGCGCACGCCGTACGCCACCACGTCGAACAACTTGCCGCTGAAGTTCACGGGCGAGCCGTGGGTGAGGTGGCCGCCGTGCGACAGGTTCATCCCGAGGATCGTGTCACCCGGCTCGAGCAGCGTGAAGTAGACGGCCATGTTCGCCTGCGCGCCGCTGTGCGGCTGCACGTTGGCGTGATCGGCCTCGAACAGCTCGCAGGCCCGTGTGCGGGCGAGGTCCTCCACCACGTCGGCAAACTCGCAGCCGCCGTAGTAGCGTTTGCCGGGATAGCCCTCCGCGTACTTGTTGGTGAAGACCGAGCCCATCGCCTCGAGCACCGCCGGCGAAGCGAAGTTTTCGCTGGCGATGAGCTCGAGACCCTCGCCTTGCCGATGCGTTTCGTTGAGGATCGCGTCGTAAACCGCGCGATCGACCGACTCCAGCTTCCTCACTTCGTCTCCTCTCCCGCGGCGCTCAGTCCATCCGCGATCGGTGAAGCTTGCCTACCACCTCGATACGCCGCTCGGCGATCCGGTCGGCCGCCTCGGCGGTGGTCAGTTTCGCCTCCCGGGCCAGCTCGAACACCTCAAGCAGGGTCTGATAGATCTCGCCCGCCTTGCGCTTCGAGCGGTCGGTCGTCCAATCGGCTAGCTCCGAGTAGACGTTGATCAGGCCACCGGCGTTGATCACGTAGTCCGGCGCATAGAGGATCTCCCGGTCCTGGACCGCCGCGGCGTCGTCCTGGGTCGCCAGCTGATTGTTCGCCGCCCCCGCGATGATCTTGGCCTTCAGCTTGGGTATGGTCTTCGAGTTTACGATCGCGCCCAGCGCGCAGGGGGCGAAGATGTCCACGTCGGCGTCGTAGATCGCCTCCGGCTTCACGCCCTCGGCGCCGAAATCCTCCACCGTCCGCTCCACCTTGTCCTGCTGGATGTCGGTGACCACGAGCTTGGCCCCCTCTGCGGCCAGGTTCTCGCAGAGGTAGTAACCCACGTGACCCACACCCTGCACCGCCACGACCTTGTTCTTGAGCGAGTCGTCGCCCCAGACCGCGTAAGCGCAGGCCTTCATGCCTCGGTAGGTGCCGTAGGCGGTCACGGGGGACGGGTCACCGGAGCGGCCGGCGATTCCGACGACGTGCTCGGTCTCCATATGGACGTAGTCCATGTCCTCGACCGAGGTGCCCACATCCTCCGCAGTAATGTAGCGCCCTTTCAGGCTCTCTACCGCCCGGCCGTGCGCCCGGAAGATCATCTCGCGGCGCGGCGTGTCCGGGTCGCCGACGATCACGGACTTGCCGCCGCCCAGGTTCAGACCGGCCACCGCCGCCTTGTAGGTCATCCCCAGCGACAGGCGCAGCACATCGATCAGCGCTTCCTCCTCGGACTCGTACTTCCAGAAGCGACACCCGCCGAGCGCCGGACCCAACGTCGTATCGTGGATCGCGATGATCCCGAAGTAATCGGCCGCCGGCTCACGGGTGAACAGCACCTGCTCGTGGTCGTATTTGCCCATCGCCTTGAAGACGTCCATCTCGACACCTCGTCTTTCTATTACAATCGCACCCCAGCGCCCTGAGAGCTACACCTCCGCCGCCTTCTCCTGGTACAGCGTGCGCGCGATCACCAGGCGCTGGATCTCGCTGGTGCCCTCGTAGATCTCGGTCACCTTCGCATCCCGGAACAGCTTCTCGACCGGGTAGTCCTTCATGAACCCGTAGCCGCCGAAGACGTTGATCGCCTGACCGGTGACCCACAACGCCGTCTCACTGCAATAGAGCTTGGTCATGCTCGAGAGGCGCATATCCGGCTGCCCCGCGTCCCAGGCCCGGGCCGCCCGGTAGAGCAGTCCGCGCGAGGCCTCGACCCGTGTGGCCATGTCGGCGAGCTTGAACGCCAGGCCCTCGAAGTCCTTGATCGGCTGGCCGAACTGCTCACGCTCACCGGCGTAGTCGACCGCGTGTTCCAGCGCGGCCTCGGCGATGCCGAGCGCCTGTGCCCCAACCCCCAGCCGGCCGCCCTCCAGGCTGGAGAGCGCGTAGATGAACCCATGGTCCGGCTGTCCGAGCAGGGACTCCGGGCCCAACCGCAAGTCGTTGAACGCGATCGCCACGGTCTCCGAGCTACGCAGCCCCGTCTTGTCCTCCTTCTTCCCCACCTGATAGCCGGGCGTATCGGTGGGGACTACGAACGCGCCGATGCCCCGGGGCCCGCGTCGCTCGCCTGGCGCATCCGTTCGCACCATCACCAGCACGAGATCGGCGGCACCCCCGTTGGTCACCCATAGCTTCTCGCCGTTCAACACCCAGCCGTCGCCGTCGCGCTCGGCCCGCGCCTGGAGGCTGGCCGCGTCGCTGCCGGCGCCGGCCTCGGAGAGCGCAAAGGCGCCGAGCGCCTCACCCCGAGCCATCGCCGGCAACCACTTACGCTTCTGCTCCTCGCTCGCATACTTGAGGATCATCTGGGTCGGCAGCGAGTTGTGCACCGACATGGTGATTGCCACCGAGGCGTCGCCCCAGGCGATCTGCTCTAACGCCACGAGATAGGTGAGCATGCCCAGGTCGAGGCCGCCGTACTCCTCCGGCAGCAGCATCCCCATGAAGCCCAGCTCGCCCAACAGCGGCAGCACCTCGGAGTGGAATTCCTGCTTACGGTCCCACTCCGCCGTCCGCGGGCGCAACTCGTTCTTGGCGAACTCGCGAGCGAGCTCGCGGACCTGCTCCTGCTCATCGCTGAGCGTCAGATCTCGCCTCATCGCCGATCCTTAAGCGCAGCCTCAGTCGTAGACGTAGAAGCCGCGCCCGCTTTTGCGGCCCAGCCAGCCGGCGTCCACGTATTTCCTCAACAGGGGGCAGGGCCGATACTTGTCTTCGCCCAGATCCTTGTGCAAGACCTCGAGGATGAACAGGCAGGTATCGAGCCCGATCAGGTCGGCGAGGGCCAGGGGACCGATCGGATGGTTCATCCCCAGCTTCATCACCTCGTCGATCGCTTCGGCTGCGGCGATCCCCTCATGCAGGCAGTAGACCGCTTCATTGATCATCGGCGCCAGGATGCGGTTGCTGACGAATCCAGGCGAGTCGTTCACGACGACCGGTGTCTTACCGACGTCCCTGGCCAGCTCGACCACGGCTTCGGCTGTCGCATCCGAGGTGGCGAGCCCGCGCACGATCTCGACCAGCTGCATCAGCGGCACCGGGTTCATGAAGTGCATGCCGATCACCTGCTCCGGCCGACGCGTGTTGGCGGCGAGGCGGGTGATGGCGATCGAGCTGGTGTTGCTGGCGAGGATCGCCGAGTCGGGCGCGACCTCGTCCAGCTTGCGGAACGTCTGGGCCTTGAGCCCCTCGTCTTCAGGGACGGCCTCGACGACGACCGCCGCGTCCGCGACCGGGTCGAGCCCGGTGGCCGTCTTGATGCGGCCGAGCGCCGCGTCGCGCGCCGCCTCATCGAGCGTTCCCTTCTTCACCTGACGGTTGAGGTTCTTCTCGATCGTGGCGCGCGCCACCTCGAGGACCTCGGCGCTCACGTCGATCAGCGTCGCCTCGAAGCCGCTCTGGGCAAAGACATGGGCGATGCCGTTGCCCATGGTGCCCGCGCCGACGACGGCGACCTTCTTCGCGTTTGCCCTAGCCATATCGACACCACCTTCGCGTTAGCGGGATCTCCTACCGGCGCGCGGGCCGCCCAGCGGCGCCGCCCGCCCTTCACTCAGCGCCCGCGACATCGACCAGCGGCCGCAGCCGGGCGATCGCCGAGGGCTCCGCCAGCCAGCTCGTACGGTAGATCCAGACGATCAGCGGCAGCGCCAGCAGAGTCGTCACCAGGCCGCCTTCCGGCCCGAAAGCACCGCCGGTCAGCAGGTCCGGCCCGAGCACCACGGTATCGTAGCCGGGCACGTCGAACGCGATGCCGCTCACCGGCAGATCGAACAGCGATGCCATCGCCCAGTTCCAGGCCCAGTGAAGCCCGATGGCGACCCAGAGCGAGCGGGTTCGCAGGTACGCGCCGGCCAAGATCACGCCAGCCAAGCCGATGTTAACCAGCGCCACCCAGCTGAGGTCGGGGTTGAACAGATGGAACACAGCGAACAACCCGGACGACAGCGCCACGGCCAGCGGTGCGCCAACCGCCGCCACCAGCACCTGGAAGGCGTAGCCGCGGAACAAGAGCTCTTCGGCGGCGGCGGCCACCGCGAGCAGCAGGGCCAACCCGCCGACTCCTTCCAGCCAGCCGAGCAGCGTGCCGGGATCGGGCCGCGGCCGCAGCCAGCCGAGCATAGTCTGCAGGACGACCAGCGTCACGATGAAGGCGCCCCCGATCAGGGCACCCTGGAGAAGACCGGCGCCTGTCTCCCTACCGAGGGGCAACCCGAGGGCGGCGAGCGGCCGACGCTCCACGCCCCGCATCATGAACAGCGACGCGACGAGCAGGGCAGCGACGAGCACGCCGCTCGCGAACGTCAGCGTCCAGATCTCGCCCGCGCGCAACGACACCAAGGGCGCCGCCAGCACGCCGAAGCCCCAAAAGACGAAGAACGCCAGCGCGAGAAACAGGAGCACGCGCCAGAGCGCGCGCAGCGTTCCCCGACCGGCGACGGCTTTCTGCGCTCTCACACGCTCCGCTGTACCCAAACGACAGAACCCTCGAAGCTAAAAGAGCTCGAGGGCTCGGGGACGCAGGCGTGCGCTGATAAGCGCTGCCAGGCCGACCTTGACGAGGTCGAGCGCCAGAAAGGGCCCGACGCCGAAGGCCAGCGCCTGCTCCAGGCTACCCGTCATCGAGGCCAGCCAGGCGGCGCCGCCGGCCTGGATCACCAGCGCGCCAACGACGAGCCCTCCCAGCAGGCGCAGCCGGCCGGCGAAGCGCCCCGCGATACCGCCGACCGCGAAGGCTGCCGCCGGGAACGCCAACAGATATCCGCCCGTGGGCCCGAGCAGGTAGGCCAGGCCGCCGCCGGCAGCAAACACCGGCGCGCCCAGCGCGCCAGTCATCAGGTAGGCGGCCTGCGAGGCCGCGCCGAGCCTGGGCCCGAGGGTCGCTCCCGCGAGCAGGACAAAGAGCACCTGAAGTGTGAAGGGGACCGGGGTTCCCGGCAGCGGGATGACCACGCGAGCCCCGAAAGCGGTCGCCATCGCGAAAACCGCGACCCCGATCACCTGCCGGAGTGTTCGGCTCCGCACCACGTCTTGGCGCGCCCAGCCCGCGGCGCAGCGTCCCGATCTTAGGCTCACGGCTCTCCGTTCCCTGTCGCTGGTTGAGTTTCTCGTCAGGCGCGCTCGACGCTCATCGCCACCGCGTTACCGCCACCGAGGCACAGCGTGGCGAGGCCGAGCCGCGCCTCCCGGTCCTGCATGGCGCCGAGCAGCGTCACCAGTATTCGCGCCCCGGAAGCGCCGATCGGATGGCCAAGCGCCACGGCGCCGCCGTGTACGTTGACCCGGTCCCAGTCCCAGCCCAGCTCACGGCCGTCCGCCAGCGTCTGTACCGCGAACGCCTCGTTGATCTCGATCAAGTCGTAATCGCCAGCCGAGGTACCGTCCTTCTTCATCAGCTTGCGTACCGCGTCGACCGGCGCGAAGAAGAGGTCCTGCGGCTCCGTAGCGCCCACGCTGTAGTTCTTGATGCGCGCCTTGATATCGAGGCCGCGCTCCCTGGCGAACCTCTCGGACGTGACGACGACGGCCGCGGCGCCGTCGTTAAGCGCCGACGCGTTGCCCGCCGTGACCGAGTACTCCTTGACGTCGGGCGGCGCGCTGTCGCCGAACACCGGCCTGAGCATCGCGAGCTTCTCCAACGTCGTGTCGGCGCGCGGGCCTTCATCCGTGTCGACGACGGTCACCTGGCCCTTGCGTCCCGGCACCTCGACGGGGACGATCTCGGCTTTGAACTTCCCGGCCGCGATCGCCGCCACCGCCTTCTGGTGGCTCTGGAACGCGAACTCATCCTGGTCGGCGCGCGAGACACAGGCCTTCTTCGCCGTGTACTCGGCGTGGCCACCCATGTGGCAGTCGTGGAAGCCGCACCAGAGGCCGTCGTAGATCAGCCCGTCCACCATCTGCTGGCTGCCGAACTTCACGCCGTCCCGGTAGCCGAACAGATAGAAGGGGGCGTTCGACATCGATTCCATGCCGCCCGCCACGACGACCTCCGCGTCGCCGGCGCGGATCGAACCCGCCGCCAGCATCACGGCCTTGAGCCCCGAGCCACACACCTTGTTGACCGTCACGGCGGGCACCGTGGCCGGGATGCCGGCACGGATCGCGGCCTGCCGCGCGGGTGCCTGGCCGACGCCGCCCTGCAAGACGTTCCCCATGATGACGTCTTGGACGTCCCCCGGCTCGATCCCCGCCCGGGAGACGGCCTCCCGTATGGCCACGGCGCCCAATTCGGGCGCTTTTAGCCGGGCGAATCCGCCCAGAAACCGGCCGATCGCCGTGCGGGTCGTGCTCACGATGACTGGTGTTGTCGCCTCTGTCATAAGCCACACCTGCCCGCTTCAGTCTGGCCGCGCCGCGACCAGAGTCGGTTTCTTCTCCCCGGGGGTCAGGTAGCCCCAGGCGGTCTCGGGATCGTGCTCGAAAATGAGCAAAGTTCGTTCCCGGGCCGCCCGCTCCAGCACCTTACGCTTCGTCTCCAGGGTGGTGAGTGGCTCCACATCGTAGCCCATGATCCAGGGCAGGGGTAGGTGCGCGGCCGTGGGCACGAGATCGGCCAGGTAGAGCGCGGTCTCGCCCTGCGACTCGATCCGCACCGACTGGTGGCCCGGGGTGTGACCCGGCGTCGGGAGGAGCTGGACGCCGGGTACGATCTCGACCGGCCCCTCGACGAAATCGAACAGGTCGGCGTCGTTCAGCGGATCGATGTTCTCGAGCAGGTAGCTGGCCCGGACCCGCTCGTTCTGTTGGTGCGCGAACTCCCACTCGGCGCGCTGCACGACGTGCCGAGTGCCCGGAAAGGAGGGGACGATGCTGCCGTCCGGCTGGCGCACGGTGTCCCCACCGGCGTGATCGAAATGCAGGTGCGTGTTGATGACCAGGTCGACGTCGGACGGTTGGAAGCCGGCATCGCGGATCGCGTCCTCCAGCGCCGTCGGCGCGCCGTCGTTCTCGATCCCGTAGATATCGCGGAACTTCGCGTCCTCCTTGTTGCCGACGCCGGTGTCGATCAGCACCAACGCGTCCGGCGTCTGGACCAGCAGAGGTCGCAGGGCGAGCGGAATACGGTTCCGTTCGTCGGGCGGGATCTTCTTCTGCCACAACGGCCTGGGGACGACGCCGAACATCGCCCCGCCATCCAGGCGTTGCCGCCCGGCAGCGAGCGCGTGCAGCCGGAAGCGGCCCAGCTCGCGAGTCAGCGCCCTGCTCACCGCGACGATCCCTTCCTCGGTTTCCTCTGCCTCTTCGGCTTGCGCTTTCGTGGCTTGCCGGGAGGGTACTCACCTTTGATGAACGCCTGAAGCCTGCCCCAATCGTGCACGCCCTGTTCACCCAGCCGCTCCAGGAACTGAACGAACAGTTCGGCCGTCGCACGCGCGTCGGGGCCCGCGCGATGCCAACGGTCAGCCGAGATGGCGTAGAAGTCGGCCAGCGCGTGCAAACTGCGACGCGGCAACTCCGGATGAAGCCGCCGCGCCAGGCGCAGCGTGCAGATCCGCTCGCCGCCGAGCCGGCCGCTCCGGCAACGCTCGAATTCCGCGCGCAACAGGCGCCAGTCGAAGCCGGCGTTGTGAGCCACGAACACCGCCCCTTCCAGTAGCTGACGCAGCTCCTCCTGCAGCTGCGCGAAAGTCGGCGCGCCGGCCACCATCGCGTCGGTGATATCGGTGAGACCGGTCACCGACGGCGGGATGGGGCGCTCTGGGTTCACCAGCGATTCGAAGCAGCCCACGATCCGGCCGCCCCGCACGCGAACCGCCGCGACCTCGGTCAGCCGGTCGCCCCGCGCCGGCGATCCGCCCGTGGCCTCCACGTCCACCACGATGAACTCGAGATCGCGAAGCCGGACGGCAGCGCTGCCGTCCGCTGCATCGCTCAGCAGCCAGCGGCCGCGTCGCGTCTCGAAGCGCGGATCGCCATCCAGCACCTCGCGCACCAGCGCCGCCGTCAGCTGTGGCGGCCCGTAACGCAGGTTAAGCACCCGTTCCGCAAGTGCCGGCGTGCGTGCCGGTCCCGAACTGAGCAGCGAAACCGCCCGATCGCGCAGCAGAGGGAGATCGTCCCAGCGAACGCCGAGCGCGCCGTTCATTCGGCGGCCTTGGGCGTGCGGGCCGCCTGTCGCAGCAGTGGACGCCAACCGGAGGCGTCGGTACCCGGGCGCGGTCGGGTTGGGGCGGCTGGATTGGAACCGGCACCGGACGACGCTCCGGCGGCTGGACAGCCTCCGGGGTACGACCCGGCTGAAGGAGACATCGACGGGGAAGATAGGCCCCGCCGTGGGGCGGCGCAAACCGCTCCGGGACGAGGCTTTGCGGTCATGGGCGGGTACGATCAGCCGCGCGCGGCGAGGGTCTCAGCCAGCCGCAGGTAGTCGCTCACCGACAGGGCGTCGGGCCGTGCGGCCGGGTCGATCTCGAGCGCGCGCAGCGTCGACCTGGCCGTGGCAGCCGTGAGCGCGTACTCGGGCGCCTGTCTGAGCACCGTCTGGATCTGTTTCCGCCGCCGACTGAACGCGGCACGGGTGAGCTGGCGGAACGCGGCCTGGAGTGGCGGCGCGAGCGGCGGCGGCAGCGTAGGCACGATACGCACGGCGGTCGAGTCGACGTCCGGCCGCGGGCGGAAGACCTCTCTTGAAACGGGGAAAAGGGTCTCGACTGCCGCGACGGCCTGCACACCTACGGTCAGCGCGCCGTACTCTTTTCCGCCGGGCCGGGCGACGAGCCGGTCGGCCACCTCACGCTGTACCGTGAGCACGATTCGCTCCGGTCGTGGACTCTGCTCGAGCAGATGGAAGATGAGTGGTGTCGTGATCCCATAGGGGATGTTGCCGATGACCTTGAACGGTGCTCCGTCGGTCAGTTCGGCGAACGACAGCTCGAGCGCGTCGCCGTGGACGACCGCCACCTCATCGTGGTCGGCGTAGTCGTCACGCAGGCGCGCCGCCAGCCCGTCGTCCAGCTCTACTAGGGTGAGCCGGCCGACCTGCCCGAGCAGGTGCCAGGTCAGCGCACCCGTCCCCGGCCCAATCTCCACCACGTGATCGGCGGATCCAGGCTCGAGGGCCCCGACGATCTTGCGCTGCAGGTTGGGGTCGACGAGAAAGTGCTGGCCGAGCGCCTTCTTAGCGGTGGGGTAGCCGTGCCGCAGGCTCACGCCGACTCTGCGATCCGCAACACGAAGGCGGTCTGGTCGTCGGGCGGCGCGCCCGCGCCCCTGCCCCGTGCCCGAAACATGGCGTCGACGATCTCGGCAGCCTGGCCGCTGCGGTGCCTGGCCACAGTATCGAGCACGGCCCGCTCGGTCGTCCGCAAGGACGGATTGGTGAGTCCATCGGTGAACAGGCACAGCATGTCGTCCGGCTCCCAGAGCACGGACGCTTCGCCGTACATGCCGTACTCCGCGATGCCGAGCGGCGCGCTGGTTGCCCACAGCCGCTGCGCCGGGTCTTTGCCGTGGAAGCGGAAGGCATGCGCGTGACCCGCGTTGGCGTACGAGAGTGTCTTCGACTCGAGATCGATCACGCCGTAGAACACCGTCATGAACATCTCGGCGCTCTCCAATTTCTGGATCAACGCGTGATGGATGGCGCGCAGCAGCTCGCCTGGCGACTCCGTCTCCCGGGCGTAGATGCCGGTGATGCTCATCGTCAGCGCCATGATCAGCGATGCACCGAACCCGTGCGAGGTCACATCACCGAGCATCGCCCCGATCTTGCCGTCCGAAAGCTTGAACAGCTGGTAAAAATCGCCGCCGACCGGCCGCGCCGGCAAGCAGCGCGCCGCCACATCGGCGATCCCGCGGAACTCCTGCAGATCAGGGAGCAGCTTCATCTGGAGGTCGTGCGCCAGCTCCAGTTCGCCGATCAGACGTTCCCGGGCCCGGATACCCTCGAACAGACGCAGGTTCTCGATCGCGCTGCCAATCTGTCGCGCCAGCGTCATCAGCAGTCGGGTCTCGCCCGCGCTCGATACCACCGCGCCCGACCTGCGACCGATCAGATTGAGCACGCCTACCGTGCGCCGCGTGCCCGCCGGGCTCGTATAGCTGATCGGGACGGCTACCCAGGGCTCGGGCTTCGGCCCCAGCCGCTCGGCCAGTCCCGGCGGGAGATCCGGGATGTCGTCCAGTCGCACCGTGCGGTTCTCGCGAAAAGCAAGCGCGGAGACCGAGGCCGGTGACGTGACCGGAACCCGCTCGACCGATACGCGCGCCGGTCCCTCGGACGCAGCCAGCACCAGCTGCTCGCCCCCGCGATCGTGGATCCAGAGCGACGCTCGATCGGCGCCGGTTACCCGAACCACCCCCTTGAGGATCTGGTTCGCCGCGTCTTCCAGCCGGGTGACCGCGCCCAGGGTCTCGGTGATGCCGTGCAGCAATTCGATCTCTTCCTGCCGCTCGGCAAGGTCACGACGACTCGCCGCCAGGCGCGCCTCGTACTCCAGCGTCTCGTCCAACAGATCGCGCGCCAGCTCCGCCCAATGCTGGCCCTCCGCGTCCGCGTCGGGCCGAGCCTCCACAGCGAAGCGGGTGCCGCGCGCCCGCAGCCAATGGAGCGTCCCCTCCACCGCGTTCGCTCGCGCGCTCGGCGGCGCAAGGTGCTGGAGCGAGCCGTCCAGCGCCTCGCCCCAGAGATGAAGGTCGGCGCCGGAGCTGGCGCGTAGACGATCCAGCAGCCCTGCCAGCCGTTCCGGGCTGCCGATGGCGGGGCGCTCGGCCGGGGCACCACTTCTGTCTTCCCAGTCGCTGTGGATGGCGAAGCGGACCGAGTTCCCGGGCTCGTTGAACGAGACTTCATCCGCGAGCCGCTTGAGCAGGAACAGCCCGCGTCCACTGGCGGACTCAAGCGCCTCGCTTCTTGTGGGATCGGGCACCTCGTGCGGGTCGAAGCCAGGGCCCTCGTCCGTCACTTGGACCGTGGCCGTCCACGCGTCCACACTTGCCCGGACCCTGACCGACTTGTTCCGGTCACCCCGGTTTCCGTACATGATCGCGTTGGACAACGCCTCGCTCACGGCGACCCGCAGGTTCACCAGCGCGCGCGGCCCGTAGCTCCGATAGTCGCGGCAGCGACCGGCGAGCAGCTTCACCACATGCTCGATAACGGTGACGTCGCTCGGCAGATCGAGCTGGATCTCGTGAGACAGAAAGCGATCCAGGGTGCCGGGCCGGGCGCCCAAGGATCGCTCGCTGGCGGCGAGCTGCTTCTGCAGCTCGGCACGTTTGAGCGGCCAGATGAGGCAGTCGTGACAGCCGTACTTGAAGGCGGCGATCAACTCGCCAAGGTCGCTCTCGACGGTACCGCTGACCGCCCAGAGGGCCGAGCGTGGGAAGAGCTGGGCGAGCGACGTCCACTGCGCCTCGCTGGGTCGCAGCGCGAGGTCCGTGATGACGAGTCTGGGCCGGGAATCCGCGTGGCTCTCGAGGTGGTCGAGCGTGTCGATCACGTGCGAGGCGAGCCCGAGGTCGTCCAGCGCCTCGGCCAGCTCGGCGCCCAGGTCGTGTCGCTCTGTGACGACGAGGGCAGATCGGCGTCCTTCCTCGCGCCCGCGCATGGCCGTATCAGAAGTTCTCGAGCGCCCGCTCTCGCGAATCGGAAATGTGGAACAGCGTGTCCAACTTGGTAAGCTCGAACAGGGTACGCAGATCCTCGTTCAGATTCGACAAGCGCAGCTCGCCACCCTTCTCCCGTATCTTCTTCGAGAGGCTGACCAGCACTCCGAGGCCTGAGGAGTCGATGTACGCGGTATCCCGGAAGTCGATCAGGAACTTGCGGGACCCCGAGTTGAGGAGTTGTAGCACATCGTCCTTCAACTCTTGCCGGTTACCGACGATCAGCTGACCAGTGACATCGATCACCGTCACATCGTCACTGTGAAAGACCTCGAAGTTCATTTGACCTCCAGAGTCAACCTCCCGACTCACCCCGCAGCCGGTCTGGCCATCAGCGCCGTAACGTAGGCCACTGACTCGATCGCCGCCGGATCGGCGCCACGGGAGAGATCGTTGTAAGGCCGCGCCAGCCCGTGCAGGATTGGGCCGATCGCGCTCGCGCCAGCCAGCCGTTCCACGAGCTTGTACGCGATGTTCCCAGCACCCAGGTCTGGAAAGATAAGCACATTGGCGTGACCCGCGACAGGACTGTCCGGGGCCTTGCGCTGCCCGACATGCCGGATGAGCGCCGCATCCGCCTGCAGCTCGCCGTCCGCTGCCACCCGAGGGTGGATCTCCCGGAACAGCGCGTGCGCCCGGCGCATCTTGTCAGTCGAAGGCGTGTCCGCGCTACCGCGGGTCGAAAAGGAGAGGAACGCGATGCGTGGCTCGTCGCCGACGATGACGCGCCGCATCTGCGCCGCTTGCGCGGCAATCTCCACCAGCTGCTCGGCGTCCGGGTCGGGCACGACGCCGGCGTCC
>CAYFXF010000003.1:14775-50098 GCA_964347085.1 uncultured Gemmatimonadota bacterium
ACCCTGCCGAGGCGATGCGCGAGGCGGGGTACGCAGGCGGCGGCGCATGCGACACGCTCGGCAACCCGTGGAACGGGCCAGCCCTGTGCGGGCACGACGCCGGCGTCCGCAAACGTCAGCACTTCATGCTCCGGCGTCCCGCGGAAAGACGGCACCACCATATAGAATGCGCCAGTCACCATCCGCGTGCCCGGCGCCATGCCGACGCAGCGCAGCGCCGCCCGGATCACCTTGGCCGTGGCGTGGATGGCGCCGGCCACTGCCCCGTCGGCATCACCCGCGCGCACCATCATGCCGGCGAAGTAGAGCGGATCGCGCAGCCGCTCCCGCGCCGCCTCGGCGTCCGCCACGTCGTCCGGCTGCGCCTCGCGGTACAGCCCGGCGAAGCGCTCCAGCTCCCGGTCCTCGGCTGGGCAGCGGACCTCGCCCCTCCAGCCTGCCGGGGCGCTGTGCGTGGGGTCGGCGACGAGCAGGACCGGGTCCAGGCTGCCCTGCGCCTGCAGGCGCAGCGCCGCTTCGCCTACCCGTTCGTCATCGCCCTCGACGAGCACGATGCGGCGGCCGGCGCAGGCGGCGCGCTCGGCGAGCATGCGGAGGAACGCCATAGCGCGCTAGTCGGGGAAGGTTTCCTCGAGGCGTCGCAGCACCGGCGGCGATACGAACTCCGAGACGTCGCCGCCGAGCGAAGCGATCTCGCGGATGAGCGAGGCGCTGAGAAAGGTGTGTTCGAGACCCGGTGTCATGAACACCATCTCGAGTTCCGGCCAGAGCTCGCGGTTCATCAGCGCCATCTGGAACTCGTACTCGAAATCGCTCACAGCACGGAGACCACGTATCACGATGCGCGCCTTCCGAGCCCTGCAGTAGTCAACGAGCAGCCCGCTGAACTCGTCGACCTCGATGCGCGGCTCAGCGGCGAAGCACTCGCGGATGATCGCGACCCGGTCTTCGGCACTGAACAACCGGTCCTTCTGTTGGGTTGGATGGTGCGCCACGGCGACGACGAGCCGGTCGACGAACTTCAAGCTGCGCCGTGCGATATCTTCGTGGCCCAGCGTGAGCGGGTCGAAAGAGCCTGGATAGATGGCGGTCCTCGGCTCGTTCATTGGCAAACCTCCTCGAGATCGACGGCGGCAACGAAGGCGACGGCCGTGTCGCCGTAGCGCCGCACGTCGGCATTCGGGGGCAAGGCGAGCCGCTCGCTCGTCTCGTATTCCACCGAGAAGATCTTTGCGAACGGAACCCGCATATACAGGTCGAGCAGCCGCTGCGCCAGTCCGCGACCGTAGGGCGGATCGGCCAGCGCCAGATCGAACGCGCCCACTTCCAGCGCCCCCAGGTAGGCGAACGCATCGGCAACCACGACGCGGGCCTGCTCCGCTGCGTCGAGCGCCGCGATGTTGGCGCGCAGACAGGCGAGAGCGCCCCGGTTGCGCTCGACGAAGGTGACGGCCGCCGCGCCACGCGAGAGGGCCTCGAGCCCCAGCGCCCCGCTGCCCGCGAAGAGATCGAGCACGCGTGCGCCCGGCAGTTCCGCTGTCAGGACGCTCAGCCAAGCCTCGCGCACACGCGCCGGCGTCGGTCGAACCGCCTGCCCGCGCGGCACTTTCAGCTGCCGGCGACCCCAGCGTCCTGCTACGATTCGAAGGCTGCCCATGCCGCCTCCGCCGGCCGCAGGTCGAGCACCTGCGCCTGCAGGTACTCGATCCCTTGCCACTCGCGGACGCCCAACTGATACGCCAGGTCGACACAGCTCGACTCGCTCAGCCAGTCCGACGCCGCGGCCTGCCGGTAGGCGATGGCCTCGGAGATCGCTCCGGCCCCCACATCCAGCCGCAACCGCAGATGCTCCTCACCGACCACTTGAGGCGCGCCGGCCAGCCGAACGCCGCGCGCCAGGAAGACGGGCTTTGGGTTTCGCTGGCCGAAGGGGCCGAAGTGAACGAGGAAGCGATAGAGCTCGGCGCTGGCCTCGGACATCGCCAGCTCGTGATCGATCCGCAGCCAGGGCTGCAGATCCGCGCGCCGCAGCCGCTCGCGGGCCACCGCGTTGAGCGCCTGCCTGAAGCCGGCGACCCGGTCGGCGCGAATCTGGAGCCCGGCCGCCGCGCGATGTCCGCCATACTGCTCGAGGTGCGACTCGCAGGACTTCAGGGCGTCGTACAAGTGAAAGCGCGGAATCGAGCGGCCAGAACCGCGCCCGCTATCGCCGTCCAGCGCGATGAGCACCGTCGGACGGTAGAACTGCTCGACGACGCGTGAGGCGACGATCCCGATCACGCCGGGGTGCCAGCCCTGTGCGGCCAGCACGATCGCCCAATCGGACTCGGGATCAAAGGTCTCCTCGAGCATCGCGTTCGCCTGCTCGAGGGTGGCCTGATCCTCTTCCCGGCGCACGCGGTTCTCAGCATCCACCTCATCCGCGAGCAATGCCGCCTCGGTCTCGTCATCGCTGAGCAACAGGCGAACTGCCCGCATCGCCTCGCCCATGCGCCCTACGGCGTTGAGGCGCGGGCCGATGACGAACGCGATCTGGCCCGCGTTCACCGGTCTTCCATTCAGGCCCGCGACCCGCAACAGGGCTCGCAGGCCCGGGTTGGGCGTCCGCCGCAGCACCTTGAGGCCGAAACGCGTGAGCACCCGATTCTCCCCGGTGAGCGGCACCAGATCGGCCACGGTGGGGATCGCGACCAGGTCGAGATACTTGTAGAGGTCCTCGACCCGGCGACCCCGCTGCTCAAACAATGCCTGCAGCAGCTTGAAGGCGACGCCCGACCCGCAGAGCACCTGCTCTGGATAGCCGCTGTCCGGGCGGTGCGGGTTGAGCACCGCCAGCGCCGCCGGCAGCTCGGGCGGAGGCGTGTGGTGGTCCGAGACGATGACATCGACGCCCTCGCGCCGGGCGGCAGCGATCGTCCCGTGTGCCATGATCCCACAATCACAGGTCAGGACGCAGCGGCTGCCCAGCTCGTGCGCTGCCGCAAGTCCGGCAGGCCCGAAGTCGTACCCGTGCTCCAGGCGGTGGGGCACGAAGGGCACGGCCCGCCCTCCGAGCTCGCGGATCGCGCGCACCAGCATCGACGTGCCGCACACCCCATCCACATCGTAGTCGCCGTGAACCAGCAGGGTCTCCTCGGCATCGATCGCCGCCGAAATACGCGCTACCGCTTCGCCCATACCGGCCAGCGACCACGGATCGTGAAGGTCCTTCAGTCGTGGGCGGAGGAACGCCCTGGCGGCATCCGCGACGGGGTAGCCGCGCCGCACCAGGATTGCGGCGACCGGCTCCGGCAGCCGAAGCGCTTCCATCAGCGCCTGGACGGCGGCTGCGTCCGCCGGCTCGGGTAGCCCCAGTACGGGTCTCACCATCTCAGCGCTTCAGGCCCTCAGGGTAGAGGATCACGCCACACCCCTCGCAACAGACGAGTGTGGCGAGACCCTTGATCTGCATCTCCTGCTGGATCGTCACGGAGGTGAAGCAGTTGCCGCAGACCGACTCCTCGGTGAGCGGCGCCAGGGCGACCTCTGAACGGCCACTGCGGATGCGGTCGTACATGCCAAGCGACCCCGCGTCGAGCCGGACCGCCAGGTTCGAGCGGCGGTCGCGTCCGATCGCCAGCTCGTCCTCCAGCTCCTTCAGTCGCGCTTTGACTTCCTTGCGCCGCGCGCCCGCATCGCCCCGCGCGCCTTCGAGTTGACCCAGGAGCTCTTTGCGCCGACCCTCGAGATCCTCTACGACCTGTAGCTTATCCAGCACCTGGTTCTCGACCTTGCGAAGATCCTGTCGAACCAGGTCGAACTCGAGGCTTGCCGCGCTGTACTGCCGTTCGTTCTGCACCATCTTCACTCGTGAGCGCACGCGATCGAGCGTGGCCTGCTTCTCCTCCGCCGCCCTTTCCAACTTGCGTGCCTCAGTTCGCACCCGCTCCAGCTCCCCCTCCACGCGTTCGAGGCTCGCCTGCAGATCGCCCAACCCCTCCTCCATCTCGGCCATCTCATCACGGTGTCCCCTCAGTTCACGCTCGGCCCGGAGTATAAGTTGATCGATCTCGTGTAGGTCCATCAGCTGCTGGAGGATGCCCGCCGCGCGACTTCTATCTGTCATCGCTCCCACCCATTCAGCTGGAGGTCACCCGGAGCGGAACAGCCCGCGGCCCGGCCGCCGGCTGCCCAACTCCGCCAATTCCCGGCGGACCTGGCGGATCTCGGACGCCAGCTCGACGCCCCGGTCCGTGTCCGCCACCACGACTTCGGTCATCAGGTCCGAGAGTCGCTGCTCGAGTTCCCGCGCGCGCAAGCGGGCGACCGAGTCCTCGAGCACCGCCTCCGGATTGGTCAGGTCCTCGGGGTCCGCGGCCAGCTCCTGAACCCGTTCGACCAGCGGGCCCGCGAGCGCCGACGCCCAACCCAACGAATCTCGCTCGCCCTGCCCCGGCGGAACGGACTCCGCCGCCTTGAGCAGCGCGCGATAGATCTCACGGTACTCCGGTGTCCTGAAGTTATCCGGCCCCACCTGCGCGGCCACCCTGGCTACGAGACTCCGATCGCGCAGCAACAGGAGCAGCAGCTTGCGCTCCGGCCCGAGCTTCGGCAGCTCCGACTCGACCGGCGCGACTGGCTCGCGGCGCGGCCGACGCCGGCGCCAGCCCGCCGCGATCCGCTCCAGCTCGCGCTCGAGAGTGGCACGGCGAACGCCGGTCACCGCCGCCACGCGGTCCAGATAAATGTCGCGCAGCGCCTCGTCGCGAGCGGCGTGAACGGTCAGCATCAGTCCGTCGACCGCGCGTCGTTTCCCCTCGATCGTGTCGAGGTAACCGCGCCCCTGTAGGATCTGGATCTTGCGGTCGAGTACGTCCACGGCGGCGTCCGTGTACTCAGCCAGCGCCTCCGGCCCACCCGCGCGAACGATGGAGTCAGGATCTTCGCCAGCTGGAAGCGTCGCCACGCTTGGGTGGACGCCCGCGCGCAACAGCTCGTCCGCCGCCTTGAACGTCGCCATCAGGCCGGGCTTGTCGCTGTCGTAGAGCAGCAGGGCCTTCTTAGCGTAGCGGCTCAGCAGTCGCGCCTGACGCTCTGTGAAGGCGGTGCCGAGCGGAGCCACGCCGTTCTCGATCCCGCTCGCCATCAGTGCAACGAGGTCCATGTAGCCCTCGACGATCAGCACCGACTCCTCGCGCCGGATGGCGTGCCGGCTCCAGTTCAGTCCATAGACGACGCGGCCTTTGTGAAAGATCGGGGTATCGGGCGAGTTGATGTACTTCGGCGCGTCCTCGCTCTCGACCAGCAATCGTCCACCGAACCCGATCGGCCGATTCCGCAGGTTGTAGATCGGGATCATCAGACGACCGCGGAACAGATCGTAAGGCTCCTTTGCCCGTTCACTCTGCTTGATCAGGCCGGCGCGCAGAAGCAGCTCGTCCGCCATCTCGTGCTGCGCCGCCGCTTCTCGCAACCCACGCCAGGAATCCGGCGCGAACCCGAAGCCGAAGCGCCGCACTGTGTCTTCGCTCAGTCCACGCTGGACCAGCAGGTAGCGCCGGGCCAGCTCCCCGCCCTTCTCCTCCCAGAGCTGCCGCTCGTACCAGTCTGCAGCAAACGCGACCGCTTCCCGCAGATCGCGGAACGGGTCATCTTCCGGCTGCGAGCGATCGACGTCCGGCACTACTATCCCACAGCGTTCCGCCACATACTTCACGGCTTCCACGAACTCGAGGCCGAGAACCTTCATCGGAAACGAGAATACGTCGCCCCCCTCTCCGCAGACGAAGCACTTGAAGATCCCGCGCTCCGGGTCGACGGAAAAGTTGGGGCCCTCGCCGCCGTGAATTGGACATGGGCCGCGATACGTGCGCCCTACGCGGCGCAGCTGAACGTGCTCACCGACGATCTGCGTGATATCGGCCTGGGCCCGGATCTCTTCCAGTAACTCGTCCGAGACCATCGCTTACTCCAACTCGAGCACCGTCACGCCGCTACCCCCTTCCCAGGCTGCGCCCAGCCGGTGGGACTTCACCCGCCGATCGCTGCGGGCGCAGTCGGCTACCGTCTCTCGCAGCACGCCCGTGCCCTTGCCGTGGATGACTCGCAACTCGCCCAGCCCGGCCTGTACCGCGGCGTCGAGCCCTCGCAAGAGCTCGATCCGCGCCTCCTCGGCGACCAGGCCCCGCAGGTCGAGCTCGGAGCGCGCGTCGAGTTCGGGCAGACCGTGCACGCCCACCTGCAGCGTGGGGGCGGTTTCGCCGGCGCACTTCTGAAGAGCGCCCAACGCGACCTGCATCTTCAGGCCGCCCGTCTCCACCACGACCTCGTCCCCACGCGTCTCGACCACGCGACCCTCCCGCTCGAGCGAGCTGATCCACACCCGCTCGCCCGGCGCGAGCTCAAGACCCTGGTCGATGGCCTGCGCCGCCTCGCGCGACGCATCCCGCAGCGCTCGCGAGTGCTCGCGCAGGCTCGCCTCGAGGCGTCGGCGCGCCTCCTGCGCTCGCGCTCGATCGGCCCTGAGCGCCTCATCGAGCTGCTTGCGGGCGTCCAGCAGGTAGGCGCGCGCCTTCGCGTGCGCGTCACGCTCGACCTCGCGCTGGCGCTCCGCCAGCTCGACCGCCTCGCGCTCCTGATCCTCCGCGCGCTCGGCCACCTCCCGCTCCTGGCGCTCCAAGGCTTGAAGCCGGTCAGCGAGCTCCGATTCCTTGCTCTCCAGCTCCGCCAGGAGTCGACTCGCCTCCACTTCCTTTTCGCTGAGCCCGGCCCGCGCACGCTCCAGGACACCCGACGGGAAACCCACACGCTGCGCCATCGCGAGGGCGTAGCTACGACCCGGCCGGCCCTTGATCAGCCGGTAAAGCGGTTCGAGTCGTTCCGGATCGAAAGCCAGGCCTGCGTTCACGATCCCGGCATGCTCGCCGGCCAGCGCGTTGAGGCCGCCCAGGTGGCTGGTGGCCACGGTCATGCCTCCGCGGTCGGCGAGCTCCAGCAGCACCGCCCCGGCGAGCGCCAGCCCCTCGGCCGGGTCGGTGGCGCCGCCGATCTCGTCGATCAGGCAGAGCGAGCCGGGGCCCGCGCCCTCCAGGATCTCGGTCAGGTTGCGCAGGTGGGCGGTAAATGTGGAGAGCGAGGCCTCGATCGACTGCTCATCGCCGATGTCGGCGAAGATGCCGCGGAAGACCGGGACCTCGGATCCGGGGCCGACCGGCGGGAAGAGGCCTGCTTGGGTCATGGCGGCGAAGAGCCCGACCGCCTTCAGCAGCACCGTCTTGCCCCCGGCGTTCGGACCGGTCACGAGCAAGGTGTGCTCACCTGGATTCAACAAAAGGTCGAAGGGGACGAGCTGCTCGGACGTCTCCAAGAGGAGGGGGTGACGCCCGTGCACGACGCGATAGCCGTCCTCCGCCCAGCGCACCAGCTTGGGGCGCGCGCAGCCGTGGACCAGCGCATAGCGCGCTCGCGCGAAGAGCGAGTCCAGCTCGACGAGGTTTTCGAAGGTGCGGACGAGCTCGGTGGCCCGCTGGCGGAGCGCGTGAGTGAGTTGCCGAAGTATCCGCTCCACCTCGCGTGCTTCGGCGATGTGCAGCTCGCGCAGCTGGTTCATCGGCTCGATCGCCGAGGGAGGCTCGACGAAGAGGGTAGCGCCGCTTGCCGACTCGTCGTGCACGATTCCACCGACCGCCGTGCGCCCTTCGCGGCGGACCGGGATGCAGTAGCGGCCGGCGCGAATCGTCACCGAGGCGTCGGGCACCGCGAAGCGCTGCGGCAGGCCCGCCGCTATCCCCTCTAATAGCCGCACCAGCTCGACCCGTTGCGCGCGGATCGCCCGGCGCAGCCGCCTCAACTCCGTCGACGCACCATCTTTCAGCCGCTCGGCCTCCTCGTCGATCGACGCCTCCAACCGCGCCTGCAGCTTTTCGTCTTTGAGCAGCGCGGAGGCCAACGCCCCCAGCCGGGGGAATTCAGACGCACGTGGCAGCAAGGCGCGCCGCACCGAGCGTGCACCGGCCAGGAGGCGCAGACCCGCGGTCAACTCACTCTCCGACCAGACGCTGCCCTCGATTCCGAGCCGTTCGAGCGGCCCCCGAATCTTCGGGAGGAACGGCGGCGCCCAACGCTCATCGCCGAGGAGCCAGCTCACCATCTCGTCGACACGCTCGAGCGCTCCAGCCACCAACGCCGGGTCGGGGCTGGGCTCGAGCGCCCGCACCGCGGCGGCGCCGGGCTCGCTCGTCGCGCAGCCGGCCACGACGGCGAGGACACGGTCGAACTCGAGCGCGTCCAGCGCGTGCCTGTTCATCGGCCCAAAAGCGACCGGGGGTGCCGGCGTTCGCTCACCAGCACCCCCAGTTCAACGCAAGATCTCGGAACCAGATCCGGTCAAGCATAGCTCAGGCACCCGACCTCCGTGATTCGAGTTCTTCGCGCACGATGCGGTTCACCTCACGACCCTCGGCCCGACCCTTGAGCTGGGGCATCACGCGGCCCATCACGGCCCCAATCTCGGAGGTGCCGGCTTCGATCGCCTCTATCACCTTCTCCCGTATCTCCTCCTCGCTGAGTTGCGGCGGCATGTAGGAGCGCAGCACCGCTGCCTCGCTGCGCTCACGCTCGGCACGTTCCGGCCGCGAGGCCATCTGCTCGGCCGCCTCGACGTGCATCTTCACGCTGCGTGAAAGCACCTGAACGACGTCCAGATCGTTGAGCTCGCGGCCCAGCTCGATCTGGCGGTTGTGGATATCGGCGAGCAGCGTCGAGAGCAAACGCGCGCGGTGTTTGTCCTGGTCGCGCCGCGCGAGGTTCATATCGCTCCTGATTCGCTCTTGCAGAGTGTTCTGAGCCATCTAGAAAAGCTAATCTCTTCGCGCGATCAGCGTCAACGCTAGCCCGGCGGCCAGCCCATCGCCCGGCCCCCCAGCAGGTGGATATGAACGTGAAAGACCGACTGGCCGGCACCTGCGTTGCAGTTGAAGACGGTGCGATAGCCCGACTCGGCGATCCCCTCGTCGGCGGCGATCTGCTTTGCCGCCAGGAAGAGGCGGCCCAGGAGCTCCGCCTTCTCATCCGGCACGTCGTTCAGCGTCGCGATGTGCTCTCTCGGTATGACGAGGATATGGGTCGGCGCCTGTGGGTTGATGTCCCGAAACGCTACCCAACCCTCACCCTGCTTGACGATTTCCGCCGGGATCGCGCCTGCCGCGACCTTGCAGAACAAGCAATCGGCTGCCATGCGGGACACCCCCTCGCTAAGTGATCTCGAGCCCGGCCGCCTCGGGCGTCAGTCGAAGAACGCTTCTTTTACCTTCTGCCAGAACCCCGCCCCATCTTCATCCACGGCCGCCGGGCTCTCCAGTTCGGCCAACGCCTCGAACAGCTTGCGCTGCTCCGCCGTGAGCTCCCGCGGGGTGACGACGATCACGCGTACGAACAGGTCGCCGCTCCCGCCGCGTCGCAGATGCGGCAGGCCCTGGCCGCGCAGCTGGATGATGTGGCCCGTCTGCACGCCGGGCGGCACCTTCACCTTCACGCTCTTGCGGACGGTTGGCACTTCGAGCGTCGCACCGATCGCCGCCTGGCTGAACGTCAGCGGAAGGTCATAGACGAGATCGGCGCCGCGCCGCTTGAAGCGCGGCTCCGGCTCCACCGCGATCACCGCGAGCAAGTCACCGGGCGGCCCACTGCGCGGACCGACGTTGCCCTGTCCCCGCAGCGTTAGATAGTCGTCGGTGTCGACACCGGGTGGGATCTCGATCTCGAAAGACTTCTCGATCCGGCGCCGGCCTTCGCCGCTGCAGCTCGGACACGGATCGCTGATCACCTGACCTTCACCACGACAGGCGCCGCACGGCCCAACGCGCACGAACTGGCCGAACAGCGAACGCTGAACCTGTTGCACTTCGCCGGTACCGCCACAGTGCGGGCAAATCGAGGCGGCGGCGCCGGCACGCGCGCCGCTCCCACCGCAGTCCGCACAGGTGTCGAGGATGGGCATGCGGACGGTCTTCTTTACGCCGTCCACGACGTCCTTCAGGGTGATCTGGATGCGGATCTTCACATCGGCGCCGCGGGTCTGTGCGCCGCGCCGGCGGCCACCGCCGAAGAACTCGTCGAACCCAAAGCCCCCGAATTCGCGCATGAAGATGCTGAGCGCTTCATCGAAGGTGCGGAAACCACCGAACCCGGCGCCGCCACCGCCAACGCCGGCCTTCAGACCGTCGTGCCCGTAACGATCGTAGAGGGCGCGCAGCTCGGAATCGCGGAGTACTTCATAGGCCTCGGTGGCCTGCTTGAACCTCTCCTCCGCCTCCGGGTCATCCGGGTTGCGATCCGGATGGTACTTGAGCGCCAGCTGGCGATAGGCCTTCTTTACGGCCGTCGCGTCAGCACTTCTCGGCACACCCAGTACCTCGTAGTAATCCCTCTTCATCGACTGCAAAACTTCGCAGAACCGCCGGGGTTGGCAATCCCGGCTAGGCATGCCTCAGGCCATGAGCCGCGCCGGGCGCGCGGAGGGGCGGGGGGCGCGATCAGCGGGTTTGCGAGGCGATGACCGTCTCCGGGGCCGCGACCCGGGCGAAACGAGGGCCCGGCAAACGGCGGACCAGGCACGCGAGCTCCAGCTCGAGCAGGGCCGAGGCCAGCGCGCCCGGCCCCGCCCCCAGTGAGGAGGCCAGGCCGTCGACGTCCGCCGCGCCACGCCCGAGCGCGTCCCAGACGCGCCGGGCCAGCTCGCTGCCGCTCGGCTCAGGCTCGGCGCCGAGCCGACCCGCCAGCTCCTCGACATCGACCCCTCGGGCCAGCGCTTCCGGCAAGGGCTCAGCGCTCCGCAACTCCAAGGCCCGCAAGACGTCCGCCGCCGAGACCACCAGGCCTGCCCCGTCTTGGATCAGGCGGTTGGTCCCCAAGCTCGTCGGGTTGTGGATCGGTCCGGGTACGGCGAAGACCTCCTTACCGTCCTCAAGGGCGTACTGCGCCGTGATCAAGGCGCCGCTCTTCTCCGGCGCTTCCACCACCAGCACAGCGCGGGCGAGGCCGGCGATGATACGGTTGCGCCGTGGGAAATGGAACTTGCGGGGCGGCGTACCGGGTGGAAACTCACTGACCAGGCAACCTCGCTCGGCCAGCCGCCCGGCCAGCTCAGTATGCTCCGGTGGATAGGCGACGTCCAGCCCGTTGCCCAGCACCGCGACCGTGTCGCCACCCAGATCGAGTGCGGTGCCGTGAGCGATGCTGTCGATGCCGCGGGCCAGCCCGCTGATGATCACATAGCCGGCACGAACCAGCCCCACGACGAGGGAGACCGTGGCGTCACGCGCGTAAGTGGAATGACCGCGCGTGCCGACCACCGCGATCCCGGGACGATGGACCAGCTCCGCCCGACCCAGCAGGAAGAGCACAGGCGGCGGCTGCTGCAGCTCGCGCAGCGCCGCCGGATAGTCCGGGTCCGCGAGCTCGATCCTGCGCGGCGACGTCATGGCCGGTTGCTTGCACCGTTTTGAGAATCGCGGGCGGCCTCGCTCTCCATCTCGATCGCGGTACGGCACGCCGACCAGAGGCCCTCGGCAAACTCTTGCAAACCGGTGCGCGCGACACCGGAGACCAGATAGACGGCGAAGGCAGCGGGCGCGGCAAGGGTTGGCGGCTTCCCACCCTCCGGGAGCAGGTCGGCTTTCGAGAGCGCCACGCAGTGAGGCTTACCGGCCAGTTCGCGGCTGTACTCGGCCAGCTCCCGCCTCAGCAACTCGTACTCGACCCGATGATCCTCTGCATCGATCGGGATAAGGTAGGCCAGCGTCCTCGTGCGTTCGATGTGCCGCAGGAAGCGGAGCCCCAAGCCTTTGCCTTCGTGGGCGCCCTCGATGATCCCGGGGATGTCCGCCATCACCATCGTCCGCCCCTCCGACAGCTCCACCACGCCGAGATGCGGCTCCAGGGTGGTGAACGGGTAGGCGGCGATCTTCGGCCGCGCCGCCGACAGCGCCGCCAGCAGCGTGCTCTTACCCGCGTTCGGTTGACCGACCAGACCCACATCGGCGATCAGCTTCAGCTCCAGCTCGATCCGCCGCTCCACACCGCGCTCACCCGGCTCGTGCTCCCGGGGCGCCTGGTGCGTCGGCGTCGCGAACGCCGCGTTGCCTCGACCGCCGCGACCCCCACGCACCACCAGGCAGCGATCACCGGGCCCCACCAGCTCCCCGAGCAACTCGCCGGTATCGGCGTCCTTGATCACGGTTCCCGGCGGCACGCGCAGGACGAGATCCTGGCCCGAAGCGCCGGTCCGCTTCTTTCCCTGCCCGTGTTGCCCCCGCTCCGCCCGATAGCGGACCTGGTAGTGGTAGTCCAGCAGCGTGGAAAGGTGCGAATCGGCGATCAACACAACGTCACCACCGCGGCCGCCGTTTCCGCCGTCCGGACCGCCGCGCGGAACGTACTTCTCGCGCCGGAACGAGAGACAGCCCGACCCTCCGTCACCGCTCCGTACCTCGATCACGGCTTGATCGATCAGCATGGGTCAGCTGCCCTCCGGCACGGCCGACCAGAGCCGCCTGGCCAGCTCACGGTTCTCCGGCGGCGCGAAGGCAGCGGCCCGCTCGAGCGCCGTCTCGACCTGGGCCGGGGCCGCGCCGGCGTTGAGCGCCCCCTGCAGATGCGAGCGAAGCTGCCGACGGCCTCGTTCGCCTTTGACGACCAGCATGGCGACGATGCAGAGCTCTCGCACCGGCAGGCTGAGACCCGGTCGACCCAATACCTTCCCGTAACCCTCGATGACCATCCAGAGGTCGAGCTCCGGGTGGAAACGGGAGATGTTCTGGCGCAGCCGCTCGTAGTGGTCGCCGTAGACCGTGGCACAGACGCGTTCCCCGCGCGCTCGCCAGTCGGCCGCCTCTTCATTCAGCGGCAGAGGCGCGGCCACCCCTTGAGCGCGCCAGCGACGAAAGGCCTCGATCGCGGTCGGAAAGCCGAGGAAGAGGTAGGACTGTAGGAGCGACTCTTCCACTTCGCGCTCGCGACCGGCCGCGCGCAGATGGGTGAACGCCGCGTCGGTACCTGCGCCGTCGCCCGCCGCCAGCGCGGCCGCGAGATCCACCAGATGCCAGACCCAGTCGGCGGACGGCAACGGTCAGCCGCTTCTTTCTACGCGGAAGTTCGGTCGCACCTCGCCCACGATCTCGTCGCGCGTGTTCTTCACCGCCAACGTGTGCCGGTCGTCCAGCGCCTGCCTCTCCGTCGGGGTCAGCAGGTCCAACTGGGTGAGGAACTCGATCACAGCCGAGCCGACGGCGCGCCGATGGCCGTCCTCGACCTTGACCGCGATACCCAGGCCGCGCTCGCGATCGCCCAGACAATAGACCGACTCGGCGCCGTACTTGGCCAACAGGCGTCCGTTTGTCGTCTCCATCAGCCGACTGGTCAGCCGATTCGTGCCGCCCACGTAGAACGGCTCGCCCGTCATCGCCCGGGTGACGCGGCCGGCGGCCGACTCGGGATCGCGCTCCGCCGTGGCGACCAGCTTCGCGTACACCCATGCCATGACGTTGAGCGGCTGCGCGAAGGAGACGACACCGCACCCGTCGACACCGGACGGCAAGGCCTCGCAGGCTGAGCCCGTCCAGACGCCGATCTCGCGACATATCCGCTGCTGGACCGGGTGATCGGCCCGCGGGTAGCCACGTGTCTCTGTGCCCTGATGCCGCGCCCAGGCCAGCATGCCCGCATGCTTACCCGAACAGCTGTTGTGGATGCGAGTCGGCGCGAGACCCGCGCGCCGCAACGCCTCAGCCGAAGGCTTGTGAAACGGCGGCTGGACACCGCACTCGAGCTCGTCCTCCGTACAGCCGATGCGGCGAAGTATCGTCTTCACCGTCGCCACGTGGGCCGGCTCGCCGGAGTGCGATGCACAGCAGACCGCTAACTCCGCATCGCTGAAACCGAACGCGTCACACGCACCGTCCGCGACCACTGGCAACGCCTGCAGAGGCTTGGCCGCGGAACGGAAGAATGTCACGAGCTCCGGGTCGCCGACCCACGCCAGCAACTCGTTACGCACATCAACCAGGGCCGCCGAGATATAATGCCGCGACTCCACTTGACCGCCGCGCGTCACCTCAACGACGGCATCGCCTCTGTTCACGCCTTGACTTCCCTCCGCATGTCACGCGCAAGAACGGACGAGCGAGGCCCCTGAGGATCCGCAGGTTCGCACCACCGCTCGCCCAGAACGTCAAACCGACAATATAGGCTGGCCGCTGACGCGACGCCTGACTGAGCGCCTCTGGCCCGAGACGTAGCGGCCCCAGGTCAGGCCGGCGGAGCGTGGTTACTCGGGCGGCCGCGAATCAGGTTTGGATCTTGGAGAGCAAGCGGGCGACGGCCGACCGCGGATCCAGATCCTCGCGCAGGCGTTCCAGGTCCTGCGGCCGATCCACGTCGTACCACTCGGGCAGGAGCGCGTAGCTGAGCCCGGAAGCGCGCGCCTGAGCCAGGCTGGCCTCGAGCACCCGGGAGGTGGACCAGGGGATGTCCTGGAAGACGGCCTCGCTCGCGGGCCACGCCGCGCGGCGAACCCCCACGGCATAGTACCCGCCGTCCGAACTCGGCCCGAACACGAGGTCCCGCGCTCTGAGCTCTGCAAGTCCCCGCGACACATGCTTCGCCGGCAGCGTCGGGTGGTCGCTGCCGAGGATGAGGGTGCGAGCGAAGCCGCGTCGGAATGAATCGGCGAACGCGTTCGCCAACCGCGCGCCGAGATCACGACCTCGCTGGCCGGCAACCTCGAGACCCGGGTAGCGGAGCCTGAAGTCACGATGCGCGTCCGGGCCACCGGCCACGCACAGTTCGACAGCCCGACCTGCCGCACCCTTCGCAGTCGCCAGCACATCATCCAGCAGCGCGAGGTGGAGCTCGGCGGCCGCCGCCGGGCTCAAGGGTGGCACGAGGCGAGTCTTCACCGCACCAGGCACCGCTGGCTTGGCGAATACGAGGACCAGCTCGGCCCCTGCCATCAGCCACTCAGCAAGCGAAGTAGATTGGCGACGACGATTCGGGCACCGAGCAGGAAGAACGCCAACGCGAACAGACGCTGTAAGGCGCGAGCGGGCACGCGCTGCTGCATGCGTGTCCCCCACGGTACCGCCCCCACGGCACCCACCGCTAATGCCAGGCTCGCCGGCAGGTGAATGTAGGCGAGACCGCCCGCCCCGCTCCCGCCCTCAGCAAAGCCGCTCACCGCGTAAGTCGCAACGCCGACCAGTGCTGTGAAGGTGATCACCGCCAACGACGTACCCGAGACCTGGCGGATCGGCAGATGCAGCCAGTACAGCAAGACCGGAATCGCCACCAATCCGCCCCCCACGCCGAGGAGCGCGGAGAAGAAGCCGACGGCCGAGCCGCCCACAAGCGCGCGCACGGTCAGCGCCCGCGCCGCTGTCTTGGCCAGCTCCTTCTCCGGGCGTCGACCGATCGCCAGGCGGACCGCGACGACTAGCAAGAAAACCCCGAACGCCGCCTTCAACAGCTCACCCGGCACAGCGACGGCGACGCGCGCACCGATAACCGCGGTCACGACGCTCGCCAGCCCCATGCGCCATATCGTGCTCCGATCCACGAGCCCGGCTCGCTGGTAGAGCCAAGCGCCGCGCAGACTCACTGGAACGATCACCAGCAGGCTCGTGGCGTGCGCAATGACGGCTTGCTCGGCCGCCGGAACCACCACACCTGACAGGTCAGGCTGTGACAAAAAGAAATAGAGGAAGGGAACCATCACGGCCCCTCCCCCTATGCCGATAAGACCCGAAACCGTGCCAGCCAGCAGGCCCACCGCTAGGGCCACCAGCCAGCCGGCAAGTGTCATTCGGGCTCCTGGCTACCGCAGGCGGCTGACGACTCGCCGCCCGACTGCTCGCTGGCCAGCGCGAAGAGCTCCGCTTGCGATCCAGCCGCCCTCAGCAATTCCGCCGCCCTATCGAGCTGGCGATCGAGCACGAGCCTGCGGCGTAGCGCGGTTGCTTCGTCGAACCGCACCGTCGCCAGCTGAATCCCCAGTTCCCTCGCGATCAGCCGCTTCGATCCGTCGAAGAGATCCCGGTCCACGGTCACGCCGGTGTCTTCCAACCAGGCATAGAGCTCCGCCAGCATGTCGGGCGTCACCTGGAAGTCTGGCCCGAGCTCTGGGTGTGCGTCGGCGTAGGCGACGGCGAAGCGGAAAACGGCATCGCTATAAGCGGCGAGCTGTCCTCCGAGGGTACTGCGAAACTCCTGCTCTACCAGAGTCAGCGTATCGGTCCGGATGAGCAGGTCGGGCCTGATGCCGCCGCCGCCGCATACGGCACGTCCGGAGTCCGTGTAGTAGACGCGCGCGGCTGCCGCCGGCGTGGCCGCGGGGGCATCCAAAGCGCCTCGCAGGGCCAGCCTGTGAGGGCCAGCGCTTTCACGGTGGATGGACCGGCCGCTCGGAGTGTACCACTTGGCCGTGGTCAGCTTCAGGTAGTTGCCGCCGCCCAGCGGATAGAGGGTCTGCACCGACCCTTTGCCAAAGGTAGGACTACCCAGGACGAGGGCGCGGTCATGATCTTGCAGCGCCCCGGCCACGATCTCCGAGGCACTCGCCGCGAACTCGTCCACCAGGACGATCAGCGGCAAGTTGGGATCGAGCGGTGGTCGTTGGGAAAAGTAGGTGTCGTTCTGATCCTTGAGGCGTGAACGCGTTTCTACGACCTCGGTACCGCTGCTGAGGAAGAGGTCAGAGACGCTCACGCCCTCCTCGAGCAGGCCGCCCGGATTGCCCCGCAGATCCAAAATCAGCGCGCGCATCGCTTGCCCGTCCAGCTCCTCGATGACCGTGAGAATCTCCTCGGCCGAGTTTGCACTGAACTGCTGGTGCCGCACGTAACCGATCCCCGGTTCGAGCATGAACGCCGTGACATACACGACGTGGATCTCATCTCTGATGATGCGCACGGGGATCGGCCCCGGCACGCCGATTCGCGCAATCTTGATGTTTACCGGGGAACCCTTGGGCCCTCTCAGGACGCGGACAGCACGGTCGGGATTCCAGCCGCGCATCGACTCGCCGTCCACCTCGATCAAGCGATCGCCCGGCCGAAGGCCGACCCGCTCGGCCGGAGAGTTGGGCAGGGTCTGAACCACGGTGATCCAATCATCCTTCTGGTCGATCCGGATGCCGAGACCACCGTAGTTGCCGGTCGTGGTCAGACGAAGATCGGAGTAGTCCTCCGGTCGCAAGAGCGTTGAGTGCGGATCACCCAGCTGCTCCAGCAGACCGTCGATCGCCATGTCATACAGCTCCGCCGGGTCCACGCTATCGACATACCGGTCGGAGACCGTCCGGATGACATCCTGCAGGATCTTGCTCTTGACGTACACGTTGCCGTGGCCACTCTGCTGAACCAGCCACCCTCCGCTGACCAGTGCGATCAGGCCTACGGCGGCAGGGATCCAGAGCGATTTCCGTAACTGCATGGTTCCTCCGAGTGCTAGCTGCGACAGGTGGGTTAGCCCACGTCTCTGTTCTAACCCGGCCCCGGCGTGAAAGTTTCAGGGAAGCGGCGCGAGAGCGTCGCCCACACGGCGGCAAATACCTGCTCGACCCCGGGGCGCCCGTCGATCAGCTCGACGTTCGTCTCGCTGCGCGCCAATTCCCGATAGGCCTCTGCCACACTATGGTGGAAGGCACTCTGCTCAGCTTCGATCCTGTCTTTTATCTTCGCCCCTCCGCGCGCCTCACCCTGGTCCGGGTCCACGTCCAGCAGCACACAGAGGTCTGGGCGCAGACCTCTGGTCGCCAGACGGTTGAGCTCCTTCAGCTCGGCCAGCGGCAGGCCGCGGCCGCCGCCCTGGTAGGCGAAGGTGGAGAGCTCGTAGCGGTCGGTGAGCACGACGCGCCCGCTTTGCAGGGCAGGCCGCACGATCTCGCGAACGAACACCGCGCGTGCCGCCAGCATGAGCAGGGTCTCCGCGACGGCATCCAACTTCAGATCGTTGTCGAGCGCCACGGCGCGGATCGCCTCGCCGGTCGCCGTTCCGCCGGGCTCGCGAGTGACCAGCGGGTCGCGGCCGCGCTGGCGGAGTGCCTCGGCGACCAGCGCGATCTGCGTGCTCTTTCCGGCGCCTTCTATCCCCTCGAAAGCGATGAACAGTGCTCCGGCATCGCCGATTCGGCCGCCCAGCGAATCAAGCTTCCCGGAAATACTCGTCGTAGTACTCCACACCCAAGTGCGTGATCGGTGCCTCACCCATCAGCCAGCGGAGGGTGTTTTTCAGCTTCGTCAGCTGGATAAAGAGATCGTGCTCGGGGTAAAGCTCAGGTGCCGTCATCGGGCTCTTGAAATAGAAGGAGAGCCATTCCTGTATCCCGCTCATGCCCGCCCGCTGCGCGAGATCGAGGAACAGCGCCAGGTCGAGCACGATCGGGGCGGCCAGGATCGAGTCGCGGCAGAGAAAATCGATCTTGATCTGCATCGGATAGCCGAGCCAGCCGACGATGTCGATGTTGTCCCAGCCCTCCTTATTATCACCGCGCGGCGGATAGTAGTTGATCCGGACCTTGTGATACATGTTCCCATACAGCTGCGGGTAGAGGCCGGGTTGCAGAATATGCTGCAGCACCCCGAGCTTCGATTCCTCCTTGGTTTTGAAGCTCTCCGGATCGTCGAGCACCTCGCCATCACGGTTGCCCAGGATGTTGGTGGAGAACCAACCCTGTAGACCCAACATCCGCGCCTTCAGTCCCGGTGCCAGGATCGTCTTCATCAGCGTCTGGCCCGTCTTGAAGTCCTTACCCGCGATTGGCACCCGCTTCTCGATCGCCAGCTCGCGGAGCGCCGGGATGTCCGCTGTCAGGTTCGGCGCGCCGTTGGCAAAGGGGACGCCCTCCTGGATCGCGGCGTAGGCGTAGATCATCGACGGGCTGATCCCGGGATCGTTTGCCGCCAGGCCACGCTCGAACGCCTCGAGGGTCTGGTGAACCGGCCCCGGACTCAGGAAGATCTCGGTGGATGCGCACCAGATCATGACCAGCCGCTGGCAACCTCTTTCCTGCTTGAATTGGCGGATGTCATCGCGTAAGGCTTCGGCCAACTCGCGCTTGTTCGCGCCCGCTTTGACGTTGTCACCCTGCAGCTTCTTCACGTAGTCGCGGGAGAAGACCGCCGGCATCGGTCTGATCGCCGAGAGGAACGCGGCGACCTCTCGTAGGTGCGCCTCGTTCAACACGCCCGCGACCTGCGCGGACTTGAGCCCGTCATCCGGTATCGGGTCCCAGGCGCCGAACTCGAGGTCGTCCAACGACGCCAGCGGCACGAAGTCGCGGATCAGCGGCGCCCTGTCCTCGGTGCGCTTGCCCAGCCGGACCGTGCCCAGCTGAGTCAGCGAGCCGATCGGCTGGCCCAGGCCCCGCCGCGTCGCCTCGACCCCGGCGATGAAGGTGGTGGCCACGGCTCCGAGGCCGGGCAGCAAAACACCCAACGCCCCTTGGGGCGGCGCGATGTCCGGTAGCCTTTTATCCTCGCTCAACGCCTATCCCCCCGAGTAGCCGCTCGAACGCGCTCGCGCCGCCGACCCGAGTCGCCGCCCTCGACAGGAGAGGCCTCGCTCAGGCCGGCCTTCGAATTACGCGTGTATTGATAAACCCAGATTATCCGGTGAATCGCGGTCAAGTTGGCGAGGATCGCGACGGCGATGATCACCACTCGCAGCGCGAGACCCGACGAGCCGCCGCCGAAGATCAGGCTCGCCAGCCCGATCGCCAGCACCCGTTCGCCCCGCTGCATGAGCCCGACCTTGCAGTCGATCCCCAACGACTCCGCCCGTGCACGCGTATAGCTGATCATCAGCGAGCCCGCCATCGCCAGCATGATGGCATAGATGGTCCCGACATCACCAAGCTCGGGGCGGTAGTCGTTGTAAAGCGACAGCAGTCCGATATAGACGGCGATCTCCGAGATGCGATCGAGCGTCGAGTCGTAGAAGGAACCAAACTGTGAAGCGAGACCCGTCGCCCGGGCAACCCGCCCGTCGAACAAATCGAACAGGCCACCCAGCAAGATCAGCCCGCCCGCGGTGCGGATATGGTTCGAGTGGAAGGCGAACGCCGAGCTCATGGTGACCAGGAAGCCGAGGGTCGTGAGCAAGTTGGGGTGAACTCGCCGTCGCACCATGGCGTCGATGATTGGGCGCAGAATCCCCACCACCTGTTGCTCGAACGCCTGCCTCACCGCCTGCATGAACATGCTCTACCGACTCACCGTCGTTCCGCCAACAGTATTCGGGGCTGGCCGGCCAGATCCTCGATGATCCGCGGCTCAGCGAAGCTCCCTCGCTCGCCCACCAGCCACGCCGTCCGTTCTGCTTGGTCCGGCGCGACCTCCAGTGCGAGCAGGCCCCCGGGCTCGAGGTACTTTGGCGCACCACGCACGATCGGCCCGACAAGCTCCAGCCCCGTCGGCCCGGCGTACAAGGCGACCGCCGGCTCCCAGGCCCGAACCTCCTGCGGCAGGCTGTTCTGTTCGCCGCGGGCCACGTACGGTGGGTTAGAGACGATCACCTGAAAGCGCTCGCCCGGCCGTAACGGACCGAACAGCGAGCCCTGACGCAGCTCGACCCTATCGTTGGCCCCGGTCTCATGAGCGTTAACCCGGGCAAGTTTCAGAGCCGCGGCCGATATGTCAACGCCGACCACCTTGGCAAAGGGGCCTTCCAAGGCGAGGCTGATCGCGATCGCGCCCGACCCGGCGCCCAGGTCGAGAGCGCGGAGCGCCTCTCGGCCGCGACACCACTCGAGAACCTGCTCCACCAGCTGCTCCGTCTCCGGCCGCGGGATCAACACGGAGCGGTCCACACGCAGCGAGACCTGACGGAAGGCCGCCCGGCCCTCGATGTACTGCAACGGCTCGCCCGCGAGGCGCCGGGTCAGCCGCGCCTGATACTCCGAGCGCACGCCCTCGGCGAGCGGTTGTTCGCTTTGCAGCAGCAGCTGCCCGGGGGTCAACTCGAGCAGGCCAGAGAGCAGGAAGAGAGCCTCACGACGCGCCTCCCCTCCCGCTCGGGGCCGCAGCAGCGCAGACCCGGATCGCAGCGCCGCCCCAATCGTCAGCGGCGCCGCACTGGTCAGATCCCACGAGCCTGAGAGCGGGAGTCCTTCCGGCCGCGGGCCGTTCATGCGCTCAGTCGTTCCTCTCGGCGCGCCAGCCGCAGTTCACGCAGGATGTCTTCGAGGTCCCCGTCCAGAATCTCGGGCAATCGGTGCAGCGTGAGGCCGATGCGATGGTCGGTGACGCGGCCCTGTGGAAAGTTGTAGGTGCGGATCTTGGCCGATCGATCACCCGTGCCCACCTGCAAGCGCCGCTCCGCGGCCCGCTTCGCTTCCTGCTCGGCGAGCTTCTGGTCGAGCAGTCGACTGCGCAGTACCTTCAACGCCCGCGTCTTGTTCTTGTGTTGCGATTTTTCATCCTGACAGGTGACGACCAGGCCCGTGGGGACGTGGGTTATGCGAACGGCCGAGTCGGTGGTGTTGACGCTCTGCCCCCCCGGACCTGAGGATCGGTAGACGTCGACCTTGAGGTCGTCCGGGTTGATTTCCAAGTCCACTTCCTCGGCCTCTGGCAAGACCGCCACGGTCGCAGCCGAGGTGTGGATGCGGCCCTGGCTTTCGGTCTCCGGTACGCGCTGCACGCGGTGCACACCCGACTCGTAGCGGAGCTCGCCGTACGCGTTTTTCCCCCGCACGACGAACACCATCTCCTTCAGGCCGCCGAGCGCGCCTTCGCTGGTCGAGAGGACCTCGACCTTCCAATCGCGCTTTTCCGCGTAGCGCCGGTACATGCGGGAGAGATCCGCTGCGAAGAGGCCTGCCTCATCGCCCCCGGTCCCGGCACGGATCTCGATGACGGCTGCGCGGTCGTCCAGCGGGTCGCGGGGCGCGAGCAGCTCGCGCGCTTCCGCCTCCAACTCGCCAAGCTGTTCCTGCAGTGACTGCGCTTCCGATCGCGCCAGCTCTCGCAGCTCCTCGTCGTCCCCCGACTCGCTCAACTCCGACGCCTGGCGAAGCTCTTCCCCCAGTCGCAGCAACTCAGCGCCCACTTCGGCGATCCGCTCGAGGTTCGCGTACTCCTGGCCCAGCTCTCGCAGCCGCTCCAGATCAGCGATCACCTCGGGGCTGGCCATAAGGCGTTCGAGCTCAGCGCGCCGTTCGATGGCTGAGAGGATCTTCTCCTTGAGCCGAGGCGTGCTTGCGGCCTCCATATCCCCAACTCGGCGAATCGACCGCCGCGCTACTCCGTGGTCGGCTCGCTCGTCGGCGTCGCCGCCGGCTCGCTCTTGGCCCTGGAGCCTTTGGAAGACCGGCTCCGGCCTTTCTTGCCCTCCGCTTCGCCGTATTTCCTTCGGAAGCGCTCCACGCGACCCGCCGTGTCGACGAGCTTCTGGCGGCCTGTGAAGAACGGATGGCATCGCGAGCAGATTTCGACGTGGATGGAATCAAGCGTCGAGCGCGTGGTGAAGGTGTGCCCGCAGGCGCACGTCACCACGGCAGTCTTGTAATCCGGGTGGATTCCCTTCTTCATCCGACTACCCTGAATTCAGCTGTAGGTGGAAAAGCAACGGCCCCCGTGGGGGCCGTCATCCCAGCCTTTAATCTAGCAGTGCCCACCCCCGGGGCAAGCGGGCAAATCCGCCCTCACGCCGGCGGGCGGGCCCAGCGGCCACGCCGCCAGGCCACGAGCGACAGGAGGGCCGAGCCAAGCGCACAAAACCAGCCCGGCCAGTCGCCGAGACGCGTGTAGAGTGTCTGACCATCGGTGGTCCTGACCACGCCCACGCGGGCGTCCGGCTGGAACAGCGGTGTCTCTTCGTACACGCGACCTCGAGGGTCGACGAAGAGTGAGATGCCCGTGTTCGCGGAACGCACTACCCCCATTCGGTTCTCGATGGCGCGCATGACTAGGTGGGCCGGGTGCTGGTGGAGCGCGCTCGTCTGGCTCCACCAGGGACGCTCCCGGCCGAACCAGGCGTCATTCGTTATGTTGACCAGAAACCTCGCACCGGCGCGCCGATAGGTGCGGGAGAGGCCCGGAAAGATCGACTCGTAGCAGATCAGGACGCCGAATCCGGCATCCTCGGACCCCAGCACCGGTTCGTCTTCTCCGCGGCCGTAGCCGCCGAACCAGCGGAAGAAGCTTCCCACATCTCCGACCAGAGGCAGCCGCCAACCCTGCGCGGCCCGGGCCCGCAGCTTTCGCATCCAGCTGATGGGAACGAACGGCACCCGTTCCACAACCGGCACCAGATGGTGTTTGCGGTAGAGCCCGGCCCGCGATCCTTCGGCGTTGAGCAGAAGCGCGGCGTTGTAATACTCGTAGGCACCGTCTTCACCCTCAAACAGGTCCAGGGTACCGAAGAGCAGCGGCGTCGCGTTTGTGCGGGCGAGCCGGGCCGCCCAGAGGGTCCAGCCACGCGCCCGATCGTAGAAGAACGGCTGAGCCGTTTCCGGCCAGACGATGAGCTCGACGTCCGGCCGCCGGTCGAGCTTCGCCTGAGTCAGGTTGCCGAGCGCGATCCGGCTCGAATCCAGCGCCGCCTGGCGATTCAGCTTCAGGTCCTCGGGGATGTTCGGCTGCACGACGAGCACGCGTGCCGCGGGGCGAGTTTCCAGCGTGTGCCAGCGGAGCAGCGAGTAACCCACTGGCAGCGCGAGCGTCAGGGCCAGCGCCGCCGCGTGGCGGCGCCAGTTCCCGCGCAGCCCCCGCAGCCACCACTCACCGACGAGCCCGTTGATCGCCAGCAGCCACACCGTTACTCCACGCGCCCCCGTCAGGTCGGCGAACCCGACCAGCGCCGGGAAGCCGGTGAGCGAGTGGCCCAGCCCCAGCCAGGGGAACGCCAGATCGCCGAGATGCGCCTGCACCCATTCGGCCGCCGTTACGAAGAGCGGCAGCGAGATCCAGAACGGAAGGGCCAGCCGCGCGCGGCAGGCGTGCAGCGCCCAGCCCGCCAGCGCCAGGATGGTCGAAAGCACAACCACGGTGATGATGTAGCCCAGAAGCGACAGCCAGGTGTAGAAGACCAGTGCGGTGAACAGCCAGTAGAGCAAGGTCCCGTAATAAACCACGCCCATCCAGAAGCTGGCCCGCCGGACCGAGGCGCTCCCCTCGCGGTCGAGCGGCGAGGTGGCCACGAAGATCAGATAAGGCACGAACGCCACGAAGGGCGGGAGAAGCAGATGGAAGGGAGGGAAGGAGAGCGTCAGCAAGACTCCACTGACGAGCGGGAGGCCGAGTTCACCCCGGCGCGGTAGCACGGGATGTCTCACAGCACGATCTCGCGCCCCTCTTCGGTCGACCGATAGCAGGCATCGATGATGCCCATGAGAACCTCCTGCTCTTCGGGCAAGGGCTCGTGCCTCTCGCCCCGCGCCGCGCCGAGAAAGTACTCCAACTCGCGCCGGTAGGAGGCTCGATAGATGTTCTCAGTGCCCGGCGGCATGCGTGGCGTCACGTCGACCACCTTCCCCCCCATCTCTTTCTGCAAAACGAATCGTGAGAGTGACCCGTATCCGTGCGCACCCAATGCGACGAGCCGGTGCAGGTCCTGGATGGCCGCCAGATCCCAGCTCACCTCGACGCTGCAAGTCAGGTTCTCCTTCAATCTGAGCAGGACTACCGCCGAATCGTCTACGCCGTCGTCGTCACGGTCCAACAGGTAGGCGGTAACACGTTCAGGCGCCGGATAGTCGAGCAGCCAGAGACAGGCGTCGAGGTTGGTGACGCCCAGATCGAGCATGACCCCTCCGCCGCTGATCCGGTTGCGCCGCCACTCGCTGACCCGCGGGCGCCTGGCTCGCCGCCGCTGCCAGCTCGAATGCACGTGGAATATCTCACCCAACTCGCCGGCACTGATGAAACGGCGCAGGGACCAAGCATCCGGGCGGAAGCGGTGGTTGTTCGCCACCATCAGGCACTGATTCGTCTCCCGTGCCACCTGCAGCGTGCTCGCCACCTGCTCGCGGTTGATTCCCAGCGGACGCTCGCACAGCACATGATACCCCGCCCGTAACGCGAGCTCCGAGTGCTCAGCGTGCAGATAATTGGGTGTGCAGATCAGCACCGCGCCCAGCTTGTCGCTGTCGAGCAGGTCATTGACGTCACGGTAGACCGTATCGATCCCGAAGCGGTCCGCCACCAGCTTGGCCTTGGCCAAGTTGTGGTCGCAGACGGCCGACACCTCCACCCCGTCCATCTCCCCAAGGTTGGGAAGATGAACCAGCTGTGCGATGGCACCGCAACCCACGACGCCAACTCTAACCGCAGAGTTCTTCGCCATCTACGTCAGCTTAGAGAAACGTTCTCGCTCAAGCGTCCTGCTTTGCCCCACCACCCTGCCAGTCGGGGGTCCAGGTGATCGAATCGGCGCTCGGCGCCTTGCGATCCGGATCCGGTTCGACCTGGTCGATCAGCTCGATCAGGGCATCGACGATTTCCGATTCGGGCACCTTGCGGGCAATCTCACCACGCACATACAGCAAACCCTCGCCCTTTCCGCCGGCGATCCCGATGTCCGCTTCACGCGCTTCGCCAGGTCCGTTCACCGCACACCCCATCACGGCCACCGTGAGGGGCTTCCGGATGTCCCGGGTGCGCTCCTCGACCTGCTCCGCCAGCCGGATGAGGTCCACCTGCAGCCGCCCGCAGCCCGGGCAAGCGACCAGGCGGATGCTCTCGCGTCGCAGGTCGAGCGACTCGAGGATGTCACGAGCCGCGTAGACCTCTTCCACGGGGTCGGCGGAGAGCGAAACTCGCAGCGTATCGCCGATCCCCTCGGCGAGCAGCGTGCCGATGCCGACGGCCGACTTGATGTTGCCGCTACGCGGCGTGCCCGCCTCGGTGACGCCGAGGTGCAGGGGATAGGGAAACTCCTGAGCGGCGAGCCGATAGGCCTCAATCATCAGCGGGACCCGGGACGACTTAAGTGAGATCACGATGTCCTCGAAGCCCTCCTTTTCCAGGATGCCGACGTGCCGGCGCGCGCTCTCTGTCATCGCCGCGGCCGTGGGCTTTCCGTGCTTCGCCAGCAGGTCGCGCTCCAGCGAGCCCGCGTTGACCCCGATCCTGATCGGCAGGCCTCGCTCACGCGCTGCGTCGACCACCGCCCTGACCCGGGCCGCGTTGCCGATGTTGCCCGGGTTGAGCCTCAGCTTCGCCACGCCCGCCTCGGCCGCCCGAATCGCCAAGTGGTAGTTGAAGTGGATATCCGCCACCAGCGGCACCCCTGCTTCGCTGACGAGTTCCGGCAGGCGGTCGGCCGCAGCATCATTGGGTACCGCCACGCGCACGATATCGACGCCCGCCCCCCTCAGCCGGCGGACTTCGTCCAAACACGCCGCCAAGTTCGAGGGGCTGGCCAGCGTCATCGACTGGATCGAGATCGGCGCGCCACCACCGATCGGCACCGCGCCTACCATCACCCGCCGGGTGCGCTCTCTCTGCGTCGCCACCGCTTGAAATTCAGTCTCGCTCATCAATGCCGAGCGCTTCCGATCTGGAGACTCTCCGCTCACCGACGATCAGTTTGGAATCGAGCTACCAGCGGCGGCAATCTACCGCCCCCCTCCGACTTTTGCGAGCGCTCGATCCACCACATCCAGCGTATCGCCGACCTCCACATCGCCATGTGCCGTCGAGATGAAGCCGGCCTCGAAAGGCGACGGCGCGAAGAACACACCCCCCGCCAGACACTCCCTGTGGTAGGCAGAGAACAGGCCACGATCCACACACGAGGCATCCTGGAAGCTGCGAACCGGGCCTTCGCAGAAATACACACCCCACATCGAGCCGACTGCAGCGCCGCTGGCCGCGATCCCGTGATCGCGCGCCGCCTTGCAGATCCCCTCCACCAGTAGCGACGCGCGCCCCTCCAACAGCGCGAAAGGTTTCTCCCGCTCCAGCACTCGCAACTGTGCCAGGCCCGCCGCCATCGCCACCGGATTTCCCGACAACGTTCCGGCCTGGTAAACGTCACCCTCGGGCGCCACTCTCGCCATGATCTCCGCCAGCGCCACGCGAAAACCCGTCATCACCTCATCGAAGATGAGCAGCGCCCCGACCCGCGTCGTTCCCTCTCGCAGGAACTCCAGGAAGCCCGGCTCGGGCGGTATCAAACCCGCGTTCCCCACCACAGGCTCGACGATGACGGCGGCCAACCGCTCGGCATGCCGCGCGAGTGCCTCCGCAACGGCGTCACGGTCGTTGAACGCCACCGTGAGGGTGAGCTCGCTGATCGCTCTTGGCACGCCCGGCGAGCTGGGCAGCCCCAGCGTGGCGAAGCCCGATCCGGCTTTAACCAGAAAGCCGTCGCCGTGACCGTGATAGCAGCCTTCGAACTTGAGGATCAGGTCGCGCCCGGTGACGGCCCGGGCAAGACGCACCGCAGACATCATCGCCTCGGTCCCGCTGTTGACGAACCGGACCATCTCGATCGAGGGGACGAGCGCGCAGACCTTCTCGGCCAACTCCACCTCAGCCGGCGTCGGTGTGCCGAAATGGGTGCCTTTGTTCAGCGCCCGGTCCACGGCAGCGGTCACCTCCTTGTGGGAGTGGCCCAGGATCAACGGACCCCAGGAGAGCACATAGTCGATGTATTGCGAGCCGTCCACATCCTCGAGCCGGCAACCTTGGCCGCTCGCCGTGAAAAAAGGCTGCCCGCCGACAGCCCCGAAGGCGCCACGCGCGAGTTGACTCCTCCAGGTGACACTCGGCACGCCCGTGCGTAGAGCTCCTGCGAAAGCTTCCCGGGGCTCATCTCCCCCACACGGTCTGCAGGTCCAGGGTTAAGCGTTCGCCGTGTTCTACCGGTTGCGCCGCCTTCCGGATCCCCGACTGCGCCACCGCCCAGAGATCCGCATCGTCGCCGTTGGTCACGTTGGCCCAGACCAGGTCGCCGGGCGATAGCTCGATGCTCGGGTGCTTGAGGTAGGTGCAGCCATCGATCTCGAATGCCTGGCTGCGCATCCGTCCTACGACTTCGCCCCCATCCTCCACCCTCCCGCCGACACGGTCCACGATCACCTCGACCGCCTGTCCGATGTGCGACTGGTTGCGCGCCGCAACGATGGAACGTTGAAGCTCGGTGACCCGCGCCAACCGCTCCATCTTCAGCGGTTCGGGTACCGCAGCGGGGAGCTTGGCGCCTCGGGTGCCCTTCTGTGGCGAGAAAGCGAACGCCCCCAGATGATCGAACTCGACCTCTCCCATGAAATCGAGCAGTAGCTCGAAGTCGCCCTCGCTCTCACCAGGGAACCCGACGACCACGCTGGTGCGCAGCGTGAGGTCGGGAATCTCGGCACGCAGCCAGGCGATCTTGTCTCGCAGGCGATCGGGCCGCTCCGGGCGCCGCATCGACTCCAGCACCTTGGGGCTGGCATGCTGGATCGGCATGTCGATGTAGCTCAACAGCCGCGCTTCCCGGGCGATCAGCTCGACGAGCGGGGGCCGCAACCCGGCCGAATAGATGTAGAGGAGTCGGAACCACGGTATCGCCGTCTCTTCCAGCAGCCGTTCCAGCAGTTCGGGCAGCCCCTTCCGCCCGTCCAGATCACGTCCGTAGTGGGCAAGGTCCTGGGCGACCAGGTTGAGTTCGACGACTCCACGGGCCTCGAGTGCGCGAGCTTCCTCGACCAAGGCTTCCGGCTCGAATGACCGGTGCCGACCACGCCAGAGCGGGATGGCGCAAAACGCGCACCCATGGTCACAGCCTTCGCTGATCTTGAGGTAGGACACGTGACGGAGGCCGCCGACCGGCAGCCGTGAGCCTGGATGCTTGTGCACGCGACCATCCAGCAGTCCGCGCAGGACGAGCTTCGGCACGAGTTCCGGCAAGTCGCGCAACCCCAGGAACAGGTCGACTTCCGGGATCGATCGCTGCAACTCGCGCCGATAGCGTTCCACCATGCAGCCGACGGCCACCAGCGCCTGCAGTGGGCCGCCGTCCTTCAACCGCGCCGCTTGCAACAGCGTATCGATCGACTCCTGTTTGGCCGCATCGATGAACGCGCAGGTATTGATGATCAGCACCTGCGCGTCGGCTGGCTCCGGGATGTAGGTCGCCCCGTGCGCGACGAGGGTCGCGACGATCCGCTCGGAGTCAACTGTGTTCTTGTCGCATCCGAGCGTTATGACGGAGAAGTTCACCGCGTGAACACCTCGACGCCCGGCTGGGGAGAGAAGCTGAAGAGCTCATCTGGTAGATCGACGCCCACCTGCACGTTTCGGAGTGCGATGGTTCGAACCGTCTCGTTCTCTTCGTATATCTCGAATTGCCGCACCAGAAAGTCCCGAGCGTCAACCCACACACGCACCAGCGTGTAGGGCGCGTCGAACTTGGGGACGAGCGAGATGAGGTGCGCGGCGCGGCCGTCAATCGTTTCTCGTGACACGTAAGTGGCGACGTAACGCTCGGCTGGATCTGTCAGGAACTGCCCGCCCAGCGTAGCGCCCTCGCTCGTCTGATCCATCGCCGTCCGGACCACCTGGTCGGGCTGCGCGCTGGGATAGTACATCCAGAAGTAGACGCCATCCGCCACAACCATATCGCCCTGTGGCTCCTCGAACTTCATCAGAAAAAGATTCGGCTTCTTTTGATAGACGATGCCTCGGCCTTGCTTTTCGCTCTCCAAGGCCGGGATCTCGATGCGCTGCACAAACTCCGAACGCAGGGTTGCCGCCGCCCGGTAGGCGTCCGCCGCCCGCGCCAGAATCGCCTCGGCGCTGTCGGGCGCGCTTTGGCCCTGCGTGCCCAGCACCGACAGCAAGAGTAACCACAAATGTCCGGTCATCATCACACCTTTCCCCTCAGCCGCCGCTCGTCGTGCAAATGCGATCCAAGTCTTGAAGTCTAACCAAAACCTCCCTCGGTTTCGACCCCTCAGGCGGCCCAACGATCCCCGCCTGCTCCAGCTGGTCGACGATCCGAGCAGCCCGCCCGTAGCCGATCTTCAGCCGCCGCTGCAGCAGGCTGGTCGACCCCTGCTGGTGCTGAATCACGACCTCGGCGGCGCGGCGGAACAGCGAGTCGCGGTCCTCCAACCCCTCCTGCACGGTTTCCAGTTCCGCTTCCTCCAGCTCGCGCTGACGGACCGAATCGATGATGTCATCCTCGCGTTTCGCGGCCGCGGCCGCGGCCACCGCCCCGCGCACTCGATACCAGTCCATCAGTCGCTCGGTGTCCTCCGTGGATACGTAAGTGCCCTGGATGCGGACTGGCTCCGCCTGACCCGGCGGCATGAACAACATGTCCCCGTTCCCCAGCAGCGTCTCCGCTCCGTTCTGATCCAGGATCGTCCGGCTGTCCACTTTGGAGGCGACGCGGAACGCCACACGGCAGGGGAAGTTGGCCTTAATCAGCCCGGTGATCACGTTCACTGACGGGCGCTGGGTCGCGACGACGAGGTGGATCCCCGTCGCCCGCGCCTTTTGCGCCAGATAGGCAAGCGGACGCTCGACCTCATTCTGCACGGTCATCATCAGGTCGGCCAGCTCGTCCACGATCAGCACGATGTAGGGCAGGATCTCCGGCTCGCTGACCTCTTCACCGCCCTCCGATCCCGGAGCCCTGATCGACAGCCCCTTCGCGATCCGGCGATTGAACTCGCGCAGGTTACGGGAGCCATTGACCGACAGCCAGGCGTAGCGGCGTTCCATCTCGTACACCAGCCACTTGAGCACGGTGGCCGCGTCGGAGTTGTCGGTCACCACCGGATGTCGCAGATGCGGCAATACGTTGTAGCCGCCTAGTTCCACCATCTTGGGGTCGATGAGCAGCAGCCGCAGTCGCTCCGGCACGTAGCGATAAACCAAGCTCGAGATGATCGCGTTGATGCACACCGACTTTCCCGATCCGGTAACGCCCGCGATCAGAAGGTGGGGCATATGAGCCAGATCGTAGACCTCCGACCGCCCCCGCACGTCCTCGCCCAAGGCGAGCGGAAGCTCGGCCTTGCTGGTGGCGTAGGCATCTGACTCGAGGATCTCGCGCAGGTAGACGACCTTGCGGCGCGGATTCGGCACTTCTACGCCGACGGCACCCTTGCCGGGGATCGGCGCGATGATGCGAACCGAGGGTGCTTTGAGCGCCAGCGCGAGGTCGTCAGCGAGAGCCGCGATCTTCCCCACCTTGACGCCCGATGCCGGCACGACCTCGAACTGGGTCACGACCGGACCCGTGGTGCGACCGCCGATCGTGCCTTCCACCTTGAAGGTGCGCAGCGTATCGACCAGCGTGACCCCGAGCTTGTTCAACACGTCGCCGTTGACCGCGTACTCTTGCCGCGGCGGCGGCGCCAAGAGATCGATCGGCGGAAGGTCCTCGTCCGCAGTGGTCTCCGGCGGCGCGACAACAGCGCGGCGGCCGCTTCGCCGACTCAGTGGCCGGGGCGGTTCGGGCTCGGCGGTCGCTGCCCCAGCCCTGTGCCCTACCGCAGCAAGTTCGGCTGGCTCCTCCGCTGGCGGATAGCCCGGCTGCCGCTTTCTAGCGAGGGCGCTGCGTGCCCGCCCGGCCAGCTTGGCCCAGCTCATGCCGATCCAGGCTGCCGCCGCCGTGAGCCGCTTCGCCGACCCGGCGCTCCAGCGCACCAGGACACCCCCAGCCTCCACGGCGCGGCGCCCGCCGCTACGCGCCGCGTCCACGCTGCGCGCCACGGTCCGCAAGGGCGCGAGCCCCAGCGTAGCGATCGAGCTGGCGACGAAGATCACGAGCAGCAGGAGGGCGCTACCCACCCAGCCGATCCCCGCGCCGAGCAGCCGAGCCGCGCCTCGGCCATAGCTCCCGGCCAGCCATGCGGGTCCGCCGCCCGCCAGAGAGGCGACCGACGCCGTCAGGGGCGGGAGAAGCAGGAGAACTGCGCCGACGAAGAGCGTCCAGCGCGCGGCACGCGAGCGCTCAACGGACTTGAGACTCCAGAGCCCCCAGAGCAGCGGCAGGAGAGGAGTCGCAGCGGCGAAGGCGCCAAAGCTGCCGACGAGCGTGCGCGAGATCGTGCTCCCGACGGGGCCGACCAGGTTGCCGGAGGGGAACGCCTGACTCGCGCCCCGCCCCAGCCAGCCCAACGGGGTTAGGCTGAGGAGCAAGAAGGCGCCAACCGCAACCAGACCGATGCCGATCAGGATACGCTGAGTGCGTTCATCCCATCGGTCGCTCATGTCCCCTACCCCTCACCCCGATCTCTTCCTCGCTCCAGCGCTGGAAACGGCGACGCCATCGAGCCGCGTAATCTGGCGCTTACGGTAGACGGGCACCACCGGCACGGAGTCGATCCGAGCGCAGGTCTCGATGTCTGCGCCGTGCCCCATGCGTTCGAGAGCGCGGCCGCCAGCCGTGGCCCGCAAGAACTCGGCGCTCACCGGCGCGTGCTCCCTGGCGAGTGCCAGGGCCGCGACGGCCCCGTCACCAAGTGTACCGGCGTTCGGTTTCCTCTTCCGCCGGACATCCAGATAGGCTTCGACCAGCAGCCCTGCGCAGAGCGCGTCCGCCGCGCTCACGCGGCCGCTCCGACCCGCGCAGACGATCAAGACGTTCCCTTCGCTTTCGCTCAGTGCGCGGGCGACCGCGCCGAGGTTGACGAATGCCGCCACGTAGGCCGTGGGTGCGCCTGCGAGGGCTGTTAGGGCGCGCGTGCCGTTGGTCGTGGTCATTACGATCGTCCGACCGTCCACCGCCTCTACGCTGAACTCCGCCGGCGAGTTCCCCAGATCGAAACCCTCGATTCGTTCTCCCTGGCGCTCGCCGCACAGCAGCACCTCATGACGACCCAGGGCGTTGGCGATTCGCAACGCCGCCTCGGTGGAGGCCGCCGGCACGATGGACCGGGCGCCGTGGTGGATCGCCGTGGCGACGCACGTTCCTGCACGCAGCACATCGACGACCACGGCGGAGAACTCGTAGACCGGTAGCTGGTCCAGCTCGGCTGGCGTCCAGAGGACCTCGACCGTCTCGGTGAGGCCCTCCGCCTTCGCCCGCTGCGTCCAGAGGACCTCGATCGTCATCCCGCTGCGCTCCCCCGGGCGCTGGTCGTGTTGAAGCGTTCGAGGAAACGCGTGTCGATGTCTCCGCTGCGAAAGTTGGGGTGGTCAAGCACCTTCTGCAGGAAGGGGATCGTGGTGTGTATCCCCTCGATCACGAACATCTCCAGGCCGAGTCGCGCCCGGGCGATCGCTTCATCGCGTGTGAGCGCCCGGACGATGAGCTTCGCGATCAGCGAGTCGTAATAAGGCGGCACCACATAGCCCGAGTACACGTGCGTGTCGACCCTTATGCCGGGGCCGCCCGGTGGGTGGAACGTGGTGATCCTCCCCGGCGTGGGCCTGAAGCCATTGTCCGGATCCTCCGCATTGATCCGGCATTCGATCGCGTGGCCCCGCGGAACGATTTCGTCCGGCAAGGATAGCGGCTCTCCGGCCGCCACGCGCAGCTGCTCTTTCACTATGTCGAAGCCGGTCACCTCCTCGGTGACGGGGTGCTCCACCTGAATCCGCGTGTTCATCTCGAGGAAGCAGTAGTTGCCCTGCCCGTCCAGCAGGAACTCGACGGTGCCGGCGCCGACGTAGCTGATCGCCTCAACCCCGCGCACGGCGGCCGTCCCCATCTCGCGTCTCAGTTCCGCGCTGAGCGCTGGACTGGGCGACTCTTCGATCAGTTTCTGGTGCCGGCGCTGAATCGTGCAGTCGCGTTCGCCCAGGTGGACCACGCGCTGGTGATGATCGCCTAGGACCTGTATCTCCACGTGGCGCGCGCCCTCCAACAGCTTTTCCAGATAGAGGGCGCCGTTGCCGAACGCGGCCTCGGCCTCGGCTCGGGCGGTGGCGAACAAGCCATCGAACTCCTCGCGCGAGCGCGCGATCCGCATGCCCTTGCCGCCGCCGCCCGCGGCCGCTTTGATCATGACCGGGAAGCCGAGCTCCTCCGCCGACTTGCGGCCGAAGCGCGCATCGGTCAGCGCTTCCTCGGTGCCGGGGATAACCGGCACGTCGGCTTCGACCATCGTTCGGCGCGCGGCGACTTTGTCGCCCATGCGCCGAATCTGTTCGGCGGTTGGGCCGATGAAAACGATGCCCGAACGCTCGCAGATCTCCGCGAACTCCGCGTTCTCGGCCAGAAACCCGTATCCCGGGTGGATTGCGTCGGCCCCGGTGATCTCCGCTGCGGCGATTACGCGTGGGATATTCAGGTAACTCTGTTGTGGGTGTGGCGGGCCGATGCAAATATCCTCATCGGCGAAGCGAACGTGGAGCGACTCGCGGTCCGCTTCCGAATGAACCACCACGGTCGCGACGCCGAGCTCCCGGCAGGCACGGATGACTCGGAGCGCGATCTCTCCGCGATTTGCGATCAGTACTTTCTGGAACAAGGCCGGCTATCCTCGCTGCGGGCAACGCCGCGCGCACTACACCGCTCCATCGGGCAGGATACGGAAGAGGATCTGGCCGTACTCCACCGGCTCGCCGTTATCGACGCAGATCTCCCTGACCGTCCCGCTGACTTCTGCCTCGAGCTCGTTCATCAACTTCATCGCCTCGAGTATGCAAAGCGTCTGCCCCACCTTCACACGATCGCCTAAATCGACGTACGGCTCCGCGTCGGGCGCCGGCGCCCGGTAGAACGTACCGACCATCGGCGAAGAGACTTCTGCCAGGTTCGCCCGTTCCGCCGCCGCGGCTTCGCCGGGCAGCTTGGCAGGCGCGACTTCACCAGCGGTCTGGGGTGGCGCAGCCAGCGTCGGGTTGCCGCCGGAGTTGGATTCGGCTCGAACGGTCAGCGGCGCAGAGCTCCCCGCACTGCCTCCGATTATGACGGAGGGGCTCTTGGAGATGCGGACCTTGGTGACCCAGCCCCAGCGCGAGATCTCGATCGTGTCGATCTCGCTGGACTCGATCGCCTCGATCAGACGCTTCAAGAATGCCAGATCTATCATGAGCTCACACGCTCCAAGTACTTGTTCTCACGCCGGTCAACTTTGATCACATCGCCAACCTCGATGAACAGCGGTACCTGAACGATAGCACCGCTATCGAGCTTCGCAGGCTTGGTGCCGCCCTGCGCTGTATCGCCACGCAAACCCGGCTCGGTGTCCGCCACCTCGAGCTCCACGAAGAAAGGCAGCTCCACCGAGATCGGTTGATCGTCCCGGGTAAGCGCTTCGCACACCATGTTCTCCTTCAGGTAGACCAGCTGATCCGCACCGATTGTCTCAGCACGTAACGGGATCTGCTCGTAGGTCTCATCATCAATGAAATAGTAGAACTGGCCGTCCGTGTAGCTGTAGTGCACCGGCCGCCGGACC
>CAYFXF010000004.1:0-11447 GCA_964347085.1 uncultured Gemmatimonadota bacterium
TGGCACATCCCCGGTGCCTGGCGGCTGGGGGAGTAGGCGGATCGGGCCGGGTGGGGGGCCGGCCCCTCCGTTGCTGGGGTCAGCGGGCCGGCGTAGATTGCGGCGACCTGCTGGAGACCGTGCCGGTGCGGCTGGCGGGAGTGACGCGATCCTGCGGCAGCGGCTGACTTCATTTCTTCTTACCCACGGACATGCATCGACCGGCGCTCGCACGTCTCTACCGTCCGCGCAAGTTCACGGAAATCGTCGGACAGGATCACGTCTCCGCCACGCTGCGCACTGCCGTCGAGCGAGGTCGGGTTGCGCATGCCTACCTCTTCTGCGGCCCGCGAGGCATCGGCAAGACGACGGCCGCGCGTGTCCTGGCGATGGCGCTCAACTGTGAGCAGCGGGACGATGGGGAGCCGTGTGGCACCTGTGAGAGCTGCGAACGGATCTGGTCCGGGCGCACGTCGCTGGACGTGGTCGAGATCGACGCGGCGTCGAATCGGGGTGTGGATGACGCACGTGATTTGCGGGAGCGGGCGATGTATGCGCCGTCAGAGGAGTCGCGCTACAAGGTCTACATCATCGACGAGGCGCACATGCTCACGCGAGAGGCGTGGAACGCCTTCCTCAAGATACTCGAGGAACCACCTCCGCGTGTGATCTTCGTCCTGGCCACGACCGAGCCGGGCAAGATCTTTCAAACCGCACCTCCTATCCTCTCACGCTGTCAGCGCTTCGACTTCCACCGGATAGCGGTGGAACTCATCGTTCGGCGGCTGGCCGAGGTGCTCGACGCCGAGGAGGTGGAGGCCGAGGAGGCCGCGCTCTTGACCATCGCCCGTAAGTCGGACGGCGCACTGCGGGATGCCCTCTCGGCACTGGACCAGGTGCTCGCGTTCAGCGGTGAGCACGTGGCAGCCGCCGACGTGCGCCAGGTGCTGGGTCTGGTGGAGGAGGAGCTTTATCTTGAGCTGCTCGAGATCGTGATAGATCGGCGGGCCGCCGACGTGTTCGAGTTCGTCGAGCGGCTGGTCCACGGCGGCTACGACCTCGAGGAGTTTTACAAGGGTCTCAGCGGGACGCTTCGTCTGCTGCTGCGCCTGCGCCTGGAGGCGGCGCAGCCAGAGCGGGCGGTCGCTGGCCAGCTGGCCGAACGCTACGCCGAGCTGGCTCAGCGTTTCGCGCCCGGTGACCTGTTGCGCATGCTGTCGGTGCTGGCCGAGCTCGACACGGACGGGCGGTTTCGGAAAAGCGAACAGCAGCGCATCCTGATCGAGGTGACCCTGCTCAAGTTCGCGATGCTGGATCGCACGGTCGAGCTGCAGGACGTCATCGATGCGCTGGCCGAGGGCCGAGCCGGGTCCGAGGCGCGCGATCCCGGCGGCGGTGCACGCCCGCCCGGCGTCAGGGAGGAGGCGGAGCGGGGAGGGGCGGCCCCTGGCCGCTCGGGTGGGTCGCGCGGCGGCGCGCCCGGCGGTGCTGAGGGGCAGGAAGCGCGGAGCCCGCTGGCGGCGGCGCAAGCGGCCTGGCTGGAGTTGATCGCGGCGGGCAAAGTGCTGCGCCCTGGTCAGGGGATCGCGCTGCGCGCCGCCCAGCTGATGGCGTTGAGCGATGCCGGGGAGCTGCAAGTCGCGCTCGCCGAGGGGACCCCCGGGGCCGAGCTGCTCGCGGATCAGGTGACGCGGCGTCGGATCGCAGAGGAACTTTCGCGGCGTTTGGGGCGTCCGATAAGCATAGCGAGGGATGCGGGCTCATTGCCGCCGCGGGTGAACTCGGAGTCGTCGCGAGAGCAACAGTTGGCCCGGTTGCTGGAGGGCGACGAGGGTCTGCAGCGGTTGGTGGACAAGCTGGACCTCGAAATCATGGAATAGGCCAGCTTGGTGCGGTTAAGAGGTTGACCTTGCGTGGCTTCGGGCGACGCATAAACTTCGGACCTGTGACGCTGGGTGAGCGGGAGTTGCGAGCATGAACAGTCTCCACCAGTTGTTCCAGCTGGTTCAGCAAGGCCAGGCACGCCTGACCGAGATCCAGACGCAGCTCGCGTCCAAGACCGTGACCGCCACCAGTGGGGGCGGGCTGGTCAAGGTCGTCGCGGACGGGCAGGGCCGCGTTCGCGAGATCAAGATCGACCCCTCGGTTGTCGATCCCGACGATGTCGAGATGCTGGAAGAGCTGGTACAGGCTGCCATTGGCGAAGCTCAGACGCGCGCGCGCCGGCTGTACGAGGAAGAGATCAATCGGATGGCTGGCGGCCCGAACCCGTTCAACTTGGGAAGTTTGTTCGGCGGCTCGTAGGACGCTGGCATGTCCGTCATCGACGATCTGGCCAGCGAGTTCGCGCGTCTCCCTGGTATCGGCCGCAAGACCGCCTATCGGCTGACTCACCACTTGCTGAAAGTCCCGCCAGAGGAGGCGTGCCGACTGGCGCGGGCGATCGAGACGCTGGCCGAGCGCATCAAGCATTGCTCGGTATGTAACAATCTGAGCGAGGCCGACCCGTGCGAGTACTGTACGAGTCCGCAGCGTGACCGCACGACGGTTTGCGTGGTCGAGGAGGCATCGGACGTCGCGGCGATCGACGGTTCAGGCGGCTATCGTGGCCTGTACCATGTGCTCGGCGGCTGCTTGTCTCCGCTGGACGGGATCGGACCGGAGGAATTGGAGGTCGAATCGCTGCTCAGGCGGCTCAACGGTACGGTGACAGAGGTGATCGTCGCCACGAACCCCAGCGTGGAGGGCGAGGCCACGGCCACCTACCTGCATGAGGTGGTCGCGCCTCGCGGGGTCAAGGTGACGCGGCTCGCCCGGGGTCTTCCCGTGGGCGGCGATCTCGAGTATGCAGACGGTGTGACTATTGCGCAGGCCCTGGCCGGGCGCAGAGGTATGTAGATGTCTAGCAAGACCAAGGGAGCGAACGATACGAACAGACTGCTACGGACGGTCGGTCTCGCGCTGGCGGGGACCGCTGCAGTCAGCGCGCTCGGCGTGCTGCTGATCCGCGATCAGGTGCACCGCCACCGGCGTAACCTGTTCAGCCCACGGCCACTGCGTCGGCTGGCGGCCTTGACCTATATCGGCAAGCATCCCGACATCGAGAACGCCAATCTGTTGCGCGATTTTCTCAGTTGGGAGAAGGAGCCGATGCTGCGTCGGCGGGCCGCGTCGATCCTGGAACGGATTGAGCGCGCCTTGAGCGCCGGTGTCGAATCGGCGGCTGAACTGAGCAGCGCCGGGTAGACGCGCGCATGACGCCTGGCGCAGCACCGAGCTGGTCCTTCGGCCCGAGCGATTCGCAGCGAGTTGAGGAGGTTCTGAGCCGGCTCCTCTACGAATCGAACGCTCGCTGTGCGTTGCTCGTGGACCGCACCGGCCAGTTGGTGACGACGGTCGGTGAGCAGCCCGAGTTCGATTCGGCCGCGTTCGCGAGCCTCACGGCGGCTGATTTCTCGGCCAATGACCAACTCGCTTCGCTGATCGGCGAAGAGGAATTCAGCTCGCTGTTCCACCAGGGTCGCAACGAATCGATGTACCTGGCGGATGTCGGCAAGCGTCTCATCCTGGTCGTCCTGTTCAGCCAAAAAACCACACTCGGTCTTGTGCGGATAAAGATCAAGGATGCGGTGAAGGGGCTGAACAGGACGTTCGAAGATGTGTTCGGCAGGGCGGAAGACGAGGAGACCCCGGCACTCGAGCGCGGGTTCGTGGACGAGGCGGAGGATGAAATCGACCGGCTGTTCCGGGAGTAAGGGATCTCGACCATGTCGATGATCAACTACGCTTCCCGGGAGATAAACTGCAAGATCGTCTATTACGGGCCCGGGCTGGGCGGTAAGACGACCAACCTTGAATTCATTTACGGCAAGGTGGCGCCGAGCACGCGCGGCAAGTTGATCAGCCTCGCCACCGAAACAGAGCGTACCCTCTTCTTCGATTTCTTGCCCGTCGACCTCGGCACGATTCGGGGTTTCAAGACGCGTTTCCACCTCTATACGGTGCCGGGCCAGGTCTATTACAACGCGAGCCGGAAACTGATCCTGAAAGGTATCGACGGGGTCGTCTTCGTGGCGGACAGTCAGGTCGAGCGTTTGGACGCCAACATCGAGTCGATGCACAACCTGTACGAGAATCTTGCCGAGTACGGATACGACCTGCGCCAGATCCCCTTCATCATTCAGTATAACAAGCGCGATCTGCCGAACGTTTCGCCCGTTCAAGAGCTGGACCAGCACCTCAACCCGGACAGCGTACCAGCGTACGAGGCCGTGGCGACCAAAGGCGTCGGCGTGTTCGACACCCTCAAGGCGATAGCTAAGCTGGTCATCAAATCGCTCGGCTGAGCGGAACCCCACCGTGAACCTGCCAAACGTCATTACGGTCACCCGCGTCGTGGCCGCGCCCGTGATACTTGTCTTGATTCTGGGCGGTGGGTTCGGCCAGTTGATTCTCGCCTTCGTGATCTTCGTGAGCGCGGCAGCCTCCGACGTCTGGGACGGCTACCTGGCCCGGCGGCGCGGTCAGATCACCGACTTCGGCAAGCTGGCCGATCCGATCGCGGACAAGTTTCTGGTGCTGAGCACCTTCCTTCCGTTCTACCTCGTGTCGCTCAGGGCCGGCGCGACGCCAGAGCTGTCCGTCGTGCCGGGTTGGCGAACGCTGCCGCTCTGGGTGCTGATCGTCGTTCTCGGCCGCGAGTTCCTCATCACCCTCTACCGCGGATTCGCCAAGCGAAAGGGGGTCGTGATCGCAGCCGGCAAGGCGGGCAAGTACAAGGCGCTGTTCCAGAACCTGTTCATCGGCGGAGAAATACTCTGGCTGGCGCTGCGCACCCGTGCCCTTGAGCGGAGCTGGGACAGCGCCTTCTGGTCGTTCTGGAAGATCTTCCACGGGAGCTACGTCGCCATAACCCTGGCGGTGGCAGTCGTGCTCACGGCCTACTCGCTGGCCGTCTATTTGTGGGCGTACCGCAACCTGACAGCCCGGGCTGATCCAGGGTAATGCCCGCGCTCACCGCCGTCGAGATCGTCACGGTCGGCGAGGAGCTCCTGAGCGGCGCCACGCTGGACAGCAATGCCGGGCGCATCGCTCGGGCGTTGGAACCGCTGGGTCTGCGCGTCGTGCGCAAGACGACGGTGGGCGACCGCCCTCAGGCAATCGCCGATGCCGTGCGGTCGGCCCTGGAGCGGACCGGGGCCGTGATCACGACGGGTGGTTTGGGGCCCACGAAAGATGATGCGACCAAGGCGGCGGTGGCCGGCGTGTTCGGCCGCGAGTTGCAGTTTCGCGAGGATCTCTGGACGGCCTTGCTGCAGCGCTGGGCCCCGTGGGGCCGCATCCCGGAGACGAATCGCGTGCAGGCCGAGATCCCGGCCGGCGCGGAGGTGCTGCCCAACCGGCGCGGCACCGCGCCAGGACTGGCCCTGGAGGATGAGAGGCTCGGGCTCTGCATCATGTTGCCGGGGGTGCCGGGCGAGGTGGCGAGCCTGATGCAGGAGGGAGTGGTACCCTTTCTCAGCGCGCGAGTCGCAGGCGACGCACGACGGCCGTTTCGGCGGCTGTTCCGCACCACGGGGATCGCCGAGTCGGCGATCGCCGAGAAGGTCGGCGGCCGGCTCGACGATCTTCCCCTCGAGGTCGCCTTCTTGCCGAAGCTGGACGGCGTCGACGTGCGATTGACCGGCTGGGCGGCGGTTGCGGAAGACGCGCAAGGACCGCTCGAGCAAGGTGCCCGGCGGCTTAATGAAATCCTGGGGTTGCATATCTTCGCCGAAGGGACGACGGAGCTGGCGCAGGTCGTCGGCAGCCTGTTGCGTGAGCGGGGACTGAAGGTGGCCGTAGCCGAGAGTTGCACCGCCGGTCTGATCGCCGCGCGGCTCACCGAAGCGCCTGGCGCATCGGACTACTTTTGGGGCGGCATCGTCGCCTATGACAACCAGGCCAAGCTCGAGCTGCTGGGTGTCGGCGCTGAGATCTTGGAGCGGCACGGCGCTGTGTCCGAGGCTGTGGCCCGCGCCATGGCGGAGGGGGCGAGCCGTCGCTCGGGCGCCGGCGCGGCGATTGCGGTCACCGGCATCGCGGGACCGGCTGGGGGCACGTCAGAGAAACCCGTGGGCACAATCTGGCTGGCCGTTCGGGCACACGGGCGGACGGTGGCGAAGCGGCGTTACTATCCTGGGATGCGGGACCTGGTTCGAGCACGAGCGGCCCAGGGTGGCCTCGACTTGTTGCGCCGCGTCCTGCTGAGTTCGGAGCTGTGAGAGGGGCTCACGCGTACTTCAGCGGTGCAGGCGGCATTCGCCTGCACTACAAGTGCTGGGACGTGACGATGCCGCGGGCCTTCGTGCTGATCGCCCATGGCCTCGGCGAGCACTCGGGTCGCTACGCGCGCCTGGCGCAGGACTTCGCCCGTGCCGGCCTCAGCACTTTCGCCCTCGATCACCGGGGCCACGGCCGCTCTGACGGCCGCCGGGGTCACGTGCGGCGGTTCACCCGATACCTGCACGACTTCGAGAAGTTCAGGCGCCGCATCTGCAGTGTCGGAGAAATCGAGATCCCGGTGGTCCTGCTCGGTCATTCGCTGGGCGGCCTGATCCTGATACGCTATCTGCAGGAGTATCCGGGGATCCCGGCGGCGGGCGCGATTTTCTCCTCACCGTGGCTCGGTCTAGCGGTGCCGGTGCCCCGTTGGAAAGAGCGGCTGGCGAGCTCGCTCTACTACGCGGTCCCGGCACTCCCGATGAGCACGGGGCTGGAGCCGGAGCATTTGAGCCACGATGCGCAAGTAGTCGAGGCCTACCGGCGGGATCCGCTGGTACATGATCGGATAACGCCTCGCACCCTCGGCGAAGTGAAGCGGGAGATCGAATCCGCCTTTCAGAGCGCGGCGCGCCTACAGCTTCCCTCGCTGTTTCTGGTGGCCAGCGACGACCGGCTAACGCGCGCTGACGAGATGCAGAGGTTCGCCCCGCTGGTGCGGCGTACGGCCGCCCCACGGCTAGTGACCTATCCGGGCCTTTATCACGAGGTGTTGAACGAGACGGCCCGCTCGAGCGTGGTCGCCGATGTGCTGGGCTGGATCGAGCGGCGCATCGCCGCCCATTCCCGCCGCAGAGGGCTTGACGCCCGGCGTGAAAGCGATGAGTCTGAGGGGGACCTCCAGATCAAGGCGAACAACTGAAAGCTCATGGGTTCGCGCAAGAAAGCTGACCGAATGGGAGAGGGCGAAGGCCCCGAGGTCCGGCGGGCGGAAGCGCCAGGGGACCCCACCGAGGGGGAGAGCGTGGCGGAGCCGACGACCCCTGACTCAGCCGACGTGCCTGAGCCGGAGGCGAACGAGCTGCTGCTGGCCGAGGAGGTCATCGCGCAGCTACAGGGGCAGTTCAGCGAGCTCGAGGACCGGTATGTACGTCTGGCGGCCGAGTTCGACAATTTCCGCAAGCGAACGCTTCGGGAACGGGCGCAGCAGACGGACCGCGCGCAGGCGGAGCTGGTGCGGCAGCTGCTGGAGTCGCTGGACGACCTGACGCGAGTGTCCGAGCTCGGCTCTAGCGACCATGGCGCCGCGGCCATCCTGCAAGGCGTGCAGCTAGTGGAGCTGAAGCTGCGCCGTGCGCTCGAGAGCTTCGGGCTGAAACAGATCGAGGCGGTGGGGCAGCCGTTCAACCCCGAGCTGCACGATGCGATGATCACAGTGCCGACCGAGCATCCCGAGGAGGACGAGGTCGTGTCGCAGGAGCTTGCCAAAGGCTACCTGTTCAAGGAGGTTCTGCTCCGTCCTTCGCTGGTCGAAGTGAAGAAGTACGATTCGCAGATAGGGGGCGGGGGCGGGAACGACGGGCCTGACGCGACGGAGGATGGGTCCTGACGCATGCCGCGGGCGACGACTAAGGACTACTACCAGATTCTCGGGGTTGCCGAAGACGCGTCGCCGGAGGCGATCAAGAAGGCCTACCGCAAGCTCGCCAAGCGATACCATCCTGACGCCAACCCCGATAATCCGAGCGCTGCGGAACGCTTCAAGGAGGTCTCGGAAGCATACGCGGTGGTCTCCGATGCGGAGAAGCGCAAGCAGTACGACCGCATGCGGCGCTTCACGCCGTTCGAGGAATTCGCCGGGGCGCCGGGCGGACCCGATCGTGCGCGTGGTTTCTCGTTCGACGATTTGGGCGGCATCGGGGACATATTCAGCTCGATCTTCGATTTCGGACGTGGACGCAAGCGTCCCGCGCCGCAGCGGGGCCGTGACGTCGAGCATGTGGTGGAGGTGAGCTTCCGTGCCGCGGTGCGGGGCGGCCCGATCACGATCACCGTGCCGGTCACCGAGGAGTGTGCCACCTGTGATGGCAACGGGGCGCGGCCAGGGACCACGACGACTCGCTGCCCGGAGTGCAACGGCACGGGCGCAAAAAGCTTTGGCCAGGGCGACTTCGCCATCACCCGCCCTTGCCCGAGCTGCTATGGGCGCGGCGAGATCGCCACGGACCCCTGTCCAAGCTGTAACGGCACCGGCCAGGTCACCACCCAGCGCCGGGTGAACTTGCGAGTCCCGGCGGGTGTCGTGAACGGCTCGCGCGTGCGCATGTCCGGTATGGGCGAGCGGGGTCCCGGCGGTGGGCCGCCGGGCGACTTGGTCATCAAGTTCGAAGTCAAGAAGGACCGCTTCTTCCGCCGTCGCGGGCTCGACATCTACTGCACGGTACCGATCAACATCGCTCAAGCCACCCTCGGCTCGAAGCTCCGTGTCCGCACCGTCGACGGCAAGCACGTCGTGCTCCGCGTCCCTGCCGGCACCGACAGCGGCACCAAGTTCCGCATCCCGAAGATGGGTGTGGAAAAGGACGGGCGCGTCGGCGATCAGTACGTCGAGGTGAAGATCGTCGTGCCGGAGAAGCTGGAAGAGCAGGGCAAGAAGCTGATGAAGGAGTTGGCCGACACGCAGGGCATCAAGTACTGAGCCAGTCTGCGGCTCACCTGACGATTCGCCCCCCACCCAAGAGCAGCTCGCCGTCGTAAATCGCCGCCGACTGCCCCGGCGTCACCGCTCGCTGCGTCCCGTACAGTTCGACGACCGTCTGAGCCGCTTCGATCTCGACCACGATGCCAAGCGCTTCGCGCCCGCGGTGGCGGATCTGGACGCTCACCTCGTCGCCGACTCGCGGCGGCGGCGTCAGCCAGTTCGTCGAGCCGACCACGACGCGCTGCGAATCGAGCGCGGCCGCCGGACCGATGACTACGCTCCGCGACTCCGGCTCGATGCGCACCACGAACATCGGTTCCGGGAAGCCGCCGGGCAGTCCCTTGCGCTGGCCGACCGTGTAACGGCAAAAGCCGTCATGTTCACCGACCTGTCTGCCGTCCATGGTCAGGACGGGGCCGGGTCGGAACGCCGCATGGTCGGCCGGGAGGTGCCCGGCGAGGAAGCCGGCGTAGTCACCGTCGGGGACGAAACAGATGTCGAAGCTCTCCGGCTTGTCGGCCGTCTGTAACCCCAACGCGCGGGCCTGGCGCCGGACCTCCGGCTTGGTCAGGCCGCCCAGCGGCAGCTCGAGGCATTCGAGCACCTCACGGTCGATCCCCCAGAGAAAATACGTCTGGTCCTTGGCGCGGTCGGCAGCGCGCAGAAGCCGCACTTCGTCGTTCGAGCGCTCGAGGCGCGCGTAGTGACCGGTGGCGATGCGGTCGCAGCCCAGCATCCGGGCGCGCCGCAAGAGGTCGCGGAACTTTGTGTGCGAGTTGCAGACCACACAGGGGTTGGGCGTTCGGCCGCGGGCGTACTCGGAGACGAAGTCGTCGATCACATCGCGGCTGAACTCTTCTTCGAGGTCGAAGACGTAATGCGGGATGCCCAGTCGGTGGGCCACCGCCCGAGCGTCGGCGATCCCCTCCAGCCCACAGCAGGTCTTTGCCGAACCGGGGAACGCGCCGTAACAGAAGGTCTTGATCGTGGCGCCTATCGCGTCGAAGCCCGCCCTGTGGAGCACCGCCGCAGCGAGCGAAGAATCGACGCCGCCGCTCATCGCGACCAGGACTCTGAGCGGACTCTTCTGCCCGTGAGACACCGTGTGACCCGGCTGCTGCATGTCAGGTGGCCCGCTAACTCGGGCGCGCGTACTGGCGCACGCGCGCCACGACTTTGGGAAACCTCTCCAGCACGTACTCGATGTCGTCCGGCCCGGTTCCCCAGCCGAGGCTCAGGCGGATCGTGTTCTGCGCCGCCTCGCCCTCGCGGCCCATGGCCCTCAGCACATGGGACGGCTCCACGCTACCCGTGGTGCAGGCGGAGCCGGAGGAAACTTGTATGCCCTCGAGGTCGAGCCCCGTCAGCAGGCCCTCAATCTCGAGGTTCGGGAGCGAGATGTTGAGCACGTTCGGTAGCCGGTCCGGTGCTCCGGCGCCGTTGACCCGGACCTCAGGTAGCGCCTTCTGCAGCCCGGCCTCCAGTCTGTCCCGCAGGGCTCGGGTACGCGCCGGCTCAACTTCCAGTTCCGCGCACGCGACGGCAGCCGCCTCGGCGAACCCGACGATCCCCGCCACGTTCTCGGTGCCCGAGCGCAAGCCGCTCTCCTGACCGCCCCCGTAGACGATGGGCTCCAGCTCGATCTCCCCGCGGATTAACAGCGCGCCGACCCCCTTCGGGCCGCCGAGCTTGTGCGCGGAGAGCGCCAGCAAGCCCAACTCCAGCTCGGCCAAGCCCAGCGGCACCCTGCCGAACGCCTGAACGGCGTCAGAGAAGAGGAGCGCGCCCCGCTCGCGGCAGAGGCGGGCCACCTCCTGGACCGGCTGGACGACCCCCGTTTCGTTGTTCGCCCACATCACAGCGACGAGGGTGGGCCGTCCGTCCTCGGGGATCAGTTCCGCCAGCCGGTCCAAACGCACGACCCCTCGGCTATCGACCGGCGCGACGCGAACGTCGTGGCCCGTGGCCCGCAGCGCGTCCGCCGCCGAGATCACCGCCTTGTGCTCGACCCCCGAGTGGATCAGGCGCGCGCCGGGATGGCGACGCGCGAAGCCAAGCACAGCAAGGTTGTCCGCCTCACTGCCCGAACCGGTGAACACCAGTCGGCCGCCCGTCGCGCCGAGCGCCTCCAGCAGACGCCGGCGAGCGGTCTCGACCGCCACGCGCGCCGCCCGGCCAGCGGCGTGGAGGCTGGACGGGTTGCCGTACGCGTCCTCCAGGTAAGGCTTGATCGCTTCACGCACCGCCGGCCGGAGTGGCGCGGTGGCCGAGTAGTCGAGATAGACGCTTCGCTCGCGCATCAGGGTATCGCGGTCCGGCGCGACCCGGGTCGCGCCCGAAACTCGAAGGATACGGAAGACAAACTACGAATCGGCGCGGGCGGGGGAAGCCGCGCCCGGCTCAGAAGCTGCTGACCGGGAGTTCGCTGACGTCGTCGACTTTCAGCGTCTCACGCGTGTAGAACGGCTCGCCGTAGGCGACGCGGATCAGCGAGCCGTAATGCGCA
>CAYFXF010000004.1:11457-34128 GCA_964347085.1 uncultured Gemmatimonadota bacterium
GGACCAGGTCGTAGAAGGGGACCTCAGCCGGGAACAGCTCGCCCAGCGCCTTGACGCCATCGAACTGCGAGCCGTAGCAGCGCAGCGCCTCGAGCTTGCGCTCGAACACGTCGCTCGTGTCTACCACGAAGGTCGGCTTGAGCGCGTGCTCCCGGTAGGCGAGCGCATAAAGCAGCTTGGTGGGTCGGTGGGGTGGCCCCGAAGCGGGATAGTTCTTCAACCCCGATAGGTAACAGGCGTCGTAACCGAGCTGTGACACGACACGATGGTCCGGGTGGCGACCCTCGAAGTAAGGCAGGATCACAACGCGGGGCCGCAGCTCGCGAATCGCCTCGACCAGGGCGCGGCGGCTCGCCTCGTCGTTATGCAGACGCGCGTCGGGGAGGCCGAGGTTCCGCCGTAGGGTGAGGCCGAGCACCTGCGCGGCCCGCTCCGCTTCCTGGCGACGCAGCTCCGGGGTCCCGCGCGAGCCCAGTTCGCCGGCGCTGAGGTCCAGCACGCCGGCGCGCTGGCCGAGGTCGGCGGCCCGGCAGAGCGTGCCGCCGCAGAGGAGCTCGGCGTCGTCGGGGTGTGGTGCGATGGCGAGCAGGTCGACCGTGGGCGGCTTACTCATAGCGGAGGGACTGGACCGGATCGAGACGTGCAGCGCGGACCGCGGGGAAGAGGCCGAACACGATGCCGGTGAAGGCGGCCACTAAGATGGCGAGGAACACCGACCAGAGCGGGATGACAGCCGGCACGGGTGTGAAACGGTTGAGGATCCAGGCCAGCAAGCCGCCGGCCGCGAGTCCGAAGACGCCGCCTACGGTGGTCAGCGTGGCCGCCTCGACCAGGAACTGCCAGAGGATGTCGCGCCGGGTCGCGCCCAGCGCTTTGCGCACTCCGATCTCGCGGGTGCGCTCCGTCACCGAGACGACCATAACCGCGATCACGCCGATGCCTCCCACCATCAGGCCGACGCTGGAGAGGGCGAACATGACCGCGAAGAGGACGGCGGTGAGCTGGTTCCAGAGCTCGTTCATCTCCTCCTGGGTGACGATATCGAAGTCGTCCGCGTCTCCGGGGCGGAGCCCGCGCAGGGCGCGCATTCGGCCGGTGACCTGGTCGATCGAACCGGCGAGTCCAGCCGCCGGCTTCGCCACGACGGTCAGCCAGACCAGGTCCTCGAAGGAGATCCAGCGCACGTCCTTCATCATGTATTTCTGCGCCGTATTGAACGGCACGAAGGCGCGGTTACCACCCAGCGTCGCGAAAAGGTTGGGTGGGTGTTTGTATACACCCACGATCTTGAAGCTCTGATCCGCCATGCGGAGATTTCTGCCGATCGCGTCGAGCGGTGCGAAAAGGTCGCCTGCCGTGGAGCTGTCGATCACGATAACGGGCCAACCGCCCTCTTCCTCAGGCTTCGTATAGAAGCGACCGGCCACGATGTCGCCGGCGTCGGTCTCCATGAAGTCGTACGGGACCGCCAGTACGCTGGCTTCCGTCTCGTTGCCCACAGCGCTCAGGGTGACTTCGAACCAGGACATGTCGGCAGCCGCGTAAGCGTTCTCCACCGCCGACAGCGCCTTGAGCGCGCGGGCGAAACGCGCCGGAAGCGGAGGCCGTCGCCGCCAGGTTGGATCTTCCTCCTCGAGCCCGGTGCTCATCTCGACGCCGTAAGAGCGGACCACGTAGAAGGTGTTGGCGCCCGAGGCCTCCACGAGCACGTCGAAGCTGCGGTTCACCCCCTGGATGACCGCCGCCATCGCGACTACCACGAGCACGCCGATCCCGACACCCAGGACGGTGAGCGCCGTCCGGATCTTGCTCTGTCGCAAGGCCTGGAGCGCGATGGTTATCCCTTCCTGAAGTCCGCGGATCTTCACCAGGCTACTCGTATCGCAGAGCCACGATCGGGTCGAGTCGCGCGGCGCGGATCGCCGGGTATACGCCGAACACCAGCCCGACCAGGATGCCGAGCGCCGTGCCGAGGACGATCGACCAGAGCGGCACGGACGCGGGCAGCGGCGTGAGCAGATCGACCAGCTTGGCCAGCCCGACGCCGAGCGCCATGCCGAAGGTTGCGCCGACGGCGGAGAGCGTCGCCGATTCCGCGAGGAACTGTCGCGTGATGTCGAGCCGCCGCGCGCCGAGTGCCTTGCGCACCCCGATCTCGCGCGTTCGCTCCAACACCGACATCAGCATGATGTTCATGATCACGATGCCGCCCACGACCAGCGCCACCGCGACGAGCCCGGGCCCCGCGGCGAGCAGCACGCGCTTGACGCTGTTCCAGGCGTCGAGGATCTCGGTCGCCGTTTCGATCGAGAAGTCGTTCTCCTCGCCGGGCCGCAGCTTGTGCTGTGCGCGCAGGGCCTCCTCGACCGCAGCTTCGCCCGCCGTCATCCCTTCGCTGGAGGGGAACTTGATCTGGATGTCCTCGACGACGTTGCGGCGCCGCGCGAAGTCGGCTTGGTAGGCGCCCCAGGGGATCACCACCGAAGCGTCCCGGATGTTGCCGATCAGCCCACCCTGGCGTTCCAGCACGCCCACGATACGGTAGCGGAACGGCCCGAGCACGATGTCGGCCCCGAGCGGCGAGTCGTCGGGGAACAACTTCTTGGCGATCGCATCACCGATGATCGCCACCTTGATGGCGCGGAAGTCGTCGATCCGGCTCAAACCCCGCCCATCCACTATATCCCAACCCTGAAGGGCGAGGTACTGGTCGGTCACGCCGATCAGCCGCACGTTCTTCCGCTTCTTGTCGCCGCTCCGCACCTCCGGCATGAAGCGGTCGCTGCTGTAGGCCAGGTACCAGATGTCAGGCACCTTCTCGCCCAGCAGCGCGGCGTCGGCGACCGTGATGTCGGGGTTGCGGGCGCGCTGCCGGCGCTGCTGGGCGTCCTCGCGACCGCCCCTCTGTGTCTGGACACGTTGGATCGTGATCGTGTTGATGCCGAAGATTGAGCCGGCGAAGTCCTGCTGGACGTAGAGGTTCATGCCCTCGACCACGGCGATCACCGAGATCAGGAAGGTCACGCCGACGATCACACCGAGCAGGGTGAAGAATGATTTCAGCTTCTGGGCCCAGACCTGCCGCAGGGCGAGGACCACCGCGTCGAGGACGTTCACGTCACCGCTGATCCCATGGCATGCGGCTCGTCGCTCTCGATCTTGCCGTCGCGCAGCGTGATGAGCCGTTCCGAATAGGCGGCGATGTCCCGCTCGTGCGTCACCAATAGGATCGTTTCGCCGCGTTCGTGCAGCTGGACGAGGATCTCCATGATCTCGCGCGATGTCGCCGAGTCCAGGTTGCCCGTCGGTTCGTCCGCCAGCAGCAGCGACGGCTGGTTGACCAGCGCCCGGGCCATAGCGACGCGTTGACGCTCGCCACCTGAGAGCTCGTTCGGTTGGTGGGTCATGCGGTCGGCCAGGCCGACGGCGGAGAGCGCCTCCGCGGCACGCCGGTGCCGCTCGCGGGCCGGCATGCCCGAGTAAATCAGCGGAAGCTCGACGTTGTGGAGTGCGGTGTTGCGCGGCAACAGGTTGAAGGTCTGGAAGACGAAGCCAATCTGGCGATTACGAATGCGGGCCAGGTCGTTGTCGTCGAGCTGTGAGACCTCCTGGCCACCTAACCAGTACTGGCCGGCGGAGGGCGTGTCGAGGCAACCTATGAGGTTGAGCAAGGTCGACTTGCCGGAGCCGGAGGGGCCCATGATGGTGACGAACTCGTTCTTGTCGATCTGCATGTCGACCCCGGCCAGCGCGTGGACGGTTTCAGCACCCAGCTCGTAGTTCTTTCTCAAGTCCCGCGTCAGGATGACCGCGTTGTCAGGCGGCGGTGTCATTTAGGCCAACCCCTACTCTCTTCGATTCGACGGCTTGACGGGATCCCCATCCTTGAGTCGGCGGATCGCCTGGTAACTTCCGGCCACGATCGTCTCGCCCTCCTCCAGGCCCTCGAGTACTTCGAAGTGCTCGCGCCCGGCGATCCCGACCTTGACGGGCCGGAAGGTGACGGTGTTGTCGCCGTTGATGACGAACACGCCTTCCTCTTCCTCGGCCTCGTCCTCGTCCAGTAGCTGGATCTCTTCCGCCTCGGTGTCGCCGCTCCGCTCCTCTTCCTCTTCCTCTTCCTCTTCCTCTTCCGGCTGGCGCAGCGTGAGGGCGATGATCGGGATGTTGTGAGCGCTGTCCCGGGTGGCCGCGACCACGTCAGCTGTACAGGAGAGGTCGGTGCGCAGCTGGGACGGTGGATCGTCCAGCTGGATGACGACCTCGAAGTCGACGGATTGGTCGGAGGTCGAGCCACTCAGACCGAGCGTGCCGCCCTGGATCGAGCTATGAGCGATCTCGGTGACGCGCCCGGTGAAGGTCTGGTCGGGGAAAGCGTCGACCTCGACATCGGCGCTGTCCCCGAGTTCGATCTCGGGGATGTCGGTCTCGTCCACCTCGATCACCGCCTCCATCTCCGACAGGTCGGCGACCGTCAGCAGCACGGTACCCGGGTTGTTCATCGTGCCGACGATCGCGGTCTCGCCTTCCTCGACGTTGAGCCGGGTGACGCGGCCGCTCATCGGCGCGCTGATGACGGTCTTGGCCAGCTGATCGCGGGCTTCCTGCAGGTTGGCGCGCGCCTGGGCGACCTGGTGCTCGGCGGCCTGATAGAGGGCTTCGTTCACCTCGAAGTTCGTCTCAGCGGTCTCGAGCTCCTGATCCGAGATCAGCTCCTTGTTCTGCTCGCGAATGCGGCGCGTCCGTCGCAGCGATCGCTCTGCCTGGTCCCGGTTGGCGCGGGCCTGCGCGGCCGTGGCCTGGGCGGAGCTGAGGGCCGCCTGCGCGCGCCTGAGCGCGGCGCGGAAGGTCGTCGGGTCGATGACGAGCAGCGTGTCACCCCGGATCACGACCTCGCCCTCGTCCACGCGCAGCTCGACGATCCGACCCGAGACATCGGCCTGGATGTCGACGCTGAGGTGGGGGCGGATCCGACCGCTGGCCGTGACCAGCGAGACGAGGTCGCGCCGCTGGACCTTCTCGCTGCGCACCTCGACGCCGCCGCGGCGACCCTGGCGAAGCGCCAGTGTCGCGAACACGCCGATCACCAGCGCGACGCCAACCCCGATGAGTATCTTCTTCTTCTTACTCACACGACTACTCCCGGTTCATACTGCCACGGCTTCCCCGCGCCCCGGTCAGTTCGGCGCCGCGGCTGAGATCGGCCGGCCAACCGCCGCCTCGAGGGCCGCCAACGCCTGGTGAAATCCGAAGACCGATTCAATCTGGTCAACCTCCGCTTGCGCGGCCAGCGTCTGAGAGTCGAGCAGTTCGAGGAAGGTGCCGGCGCCAAGCTGGTAGCGCTCTCGCGCCAGACGCAGCTCCTCGCGCGCCTGCTCCGTGTTCTCCTCTTGCAGCGCGACCGTCTCGAACGCCGTCTCGAGGTTGTGGACGGCCTCTGTCACGTCTGTCCGCAGTTGGAGTTCAAGCGCCCGGAGCTGGTGGTTCAGGTCGTTGCGACGGGCGGCCGCCTCTTCGACTTGGAGCTGGCGGCCGAAGCCGTTGAAGATCGGTAGTGAGAAGAAGGCGCTGAGAGTGACGGGCTCGTTCTGGAAGTCGAACGGGAAGACTTCATTGGCGCCCCGGAGATCTCGGACGAGCGAGAGCGAGTCGTCGCTCGTGAACGCGAACGCCGAACAGTTGTTGAACGGGGCAGGCGGTGCCGTCCCGGTCGCCGCGTACAGGTCGGCGAACTGATTGCAGCCCAGAACGGTGGCGTCGGCCTGGAGCCGCGCACCACCGATCTCCTGGGCGATCAGCAGGTCGGCGTCTGTCTCCTCACGCGCGAAACCACTCCAGCTGGCGCGCAGCGACAGCGTGGGGAAGTAAGCGGCCTTGGCCACCTTCACGCTGGAGTTCGCCGCGTTCCGATCGGCCTGTAGCGCCACCAGGCTCGGGTGTCGGGCGAGCGCCTCGCCAACCAGCAGCTCGAGATCGAGTTGCGGCTCGAAGATCTCGAACTCGCTGGCCAGCTCGATCTGCTCCGGCGGCAGCTGCACGCCCAGCGCCTGGATTAGGCGTAGTTTGGCGACGCGGGCGGCGTTCTGTGCCTGAAGCAGATCGATCTCGGCTCGCCCGCGCGCCACGTCCGCCTGCATCGTCTCGAGCCGCGTTCCGGCGCCCACCTGCTCGCGTGCCTCGGCGAGCCTGAGGTGCTCCTCGGAGCGCCTCAGCTCCCGCTCCGCTTGCTCCGCCCGGGCCCCGAGCCTCAGGACCTCGATGTAGGCGCTTGTGACCTGGTTGGTTAGCCCGAGCTGGGCATCATCGATGCGGTGGCGCACGGCATCGCGCTCGGCACGGCGCTGACCCGGTTGAAAGAGCGTGGTCCCGTTGATCGTGTAGGAGACCGTGAACTGGTACTGCGACAAAAGCACCGCAGGCTGGGGAAACGTCGCCGCACCCAGCCGCTGCTCACCGGCGTCCTGCCAAGCCGTGAAGAACGACAGGTCGGCGTCGGGCAGCCAGAGGTTCGCCCTGGCCGCTCGCACGCCCCAATCCGCCGGCCCCAGGTCGTTAAGAGACTGGAGAAACGTCGGGTTGTTCCGTCGGGCCAGGTCGATCGCTTCGGCAAGGGTCAAGGTCGCCCGCTCCTGCGCCTCCAGGGTGCCGGCGAGCAGAGTGACGAGCAGGGCGGCAAGGGTCGCGCTAGGCCTCATGTTCCGATCTCCGAGCTTGGGTTCGTGACGCTAGCCGTACAGGCACGCCGCCGGGGGCGGTGCCCGTTCGCTTCCCGCGGGCCGGGGTGCCTAAACTGGCTGGGACTATTCACTTAGTCGTACGAGCGCCGGCTGTCGAGGGTTTCGCGTGAGTCAGCCCGATCGGCCGTGCTCCGCGCGACCCTCGGCGGCGAAGGCGGTTCGTCGATGAGACATCTCTACGGACAGACGGAACCCCCACGTCGTTAGTGCGACGCGGTGAGGCGTAACCCGAGGGCTAAGACCCCTGTCGCGCGGCGGTTGCCGGAGGAGGGGTGTTTGGGCGCGCGCTCGGGAGCAGCCAGCAGACCACCGTCCGCGTGCCGCTGGTTAGGCCGATTCTTCCCCTACAGGCCGCCGGTCACGGTCGCCCAGGCGGCCGATACGACGACCCAGACGAAGTAGAGGGCCAGGACCACCCCGACGGCCTTCCCGACGCTGATGCGGCCGCCCGAGAGCCCCGACTCGATCGCCCCGAGCGCGGCGGCGGACCAGAGCCCGAAAATGGTGATCGAGTTGAGGAAGTGCCCTAAGAAGGAGGACGGCGACTCCGGTAACAGGAGGCCGAGGCCGAGCTTCACCTGCATATCGGACTGCGAGATCCAGATCGGGACGAGCACCAGGAAACCGAGCAGGTTGATCCAGTAGATGTGCGACGTGGCGCTGAGATGCTGCTTGTAGGTGCTTTCCCCGCCCAGCAAGACGTTGAAGGCGAGGTAGATCACGCCTGCGATCACGGCGGCGGCGATGAAGGTACCGAGCAGTGCTCCCACGGCACCGCCGATGCGGGCGAACCTGAGCGCAGCCTCAGGGTCGAAGTCAGTTTGGCCGCGTTGCGCCGCCCGGGCTTGCATGGCCGCTTCGAGGAGGCTCTCGGGGAGCAGCAGGAAGATGACCATGCTGATCACCGCGACGATCGCCAGAGTCCAGAACCACAAGGGGCGCTGACGCAAGGACTCGCCGAGGTTGCCCGGCGAGCCGAAGACCATGATGACCCGTTGAATCAGGTTCGGCGCTGTGCCCGCGGGGCCAGCGGCTTCGGCGGTAAGTTCTTCGCTGTTCATCACGCCCCCTTTGGCTCATTGGAGGTTTTGAAGGCTTCCATCGGAGCGGATGGCGAGATACCCGGTGTCTGGAACCTCGACCTTCAGGACTCGGTCGCCGTCAAGCCACACGTGGTGTTCCGTTCCTGAGCGGTTGCTGACCACGATGTGACGCAGACTCAGCTCCTGGCCACCGACGCGGGTGAGCTCGCTTCCCCGATCCACGATGCGCACCGGCTCCTGGGTGCGATCTTGCGGTACGAGGACGAGCGCTTCGGCCGAAGGCTCGGCGCCGAGCACCTTGGTGAAAAAGAAATAGTGGTGCGCGATGAGCCGATCCGCGATCGCAACCCTGCCGCGTATCAGGAACTCTTTCATCTCGTCGCCGCTAGGCGAGAGCACGTCGAGACGGATGCGATCGCCGACCTGTGTCACGAGAACCGTGGTGGCCTGCGCGCCGTTGATCTGTGCCTCGTAGCGCCGCGGCCGCGCCCGCGGTCCGGTCGCCTCCAGCGCGACGCTGACACGCATCGTGCGGCTGTCCACCTTCAGGTTGAGCTCGGCCCCGGCGCGATAGATCGGGCCGGCGTTACCAGCTCGCTCCTCGCGGATGACGAAGCGCTCCTCGCCGATCCGGGCGCCCTTCTGGAACAGGATGAACGACCCGCGGTCGAGCTCCTGCATGCCGTGGAGCGGCCCAGGGAGGGTCGGGGCGGCGACGCTGAGCGAGAGCGCGAGTAACCCGGCGGTCGGGGCAGCGAGTCTAATCGTCAAAGTCCTCACTGAGCTTGTCGCGGATCCGTTCGAAGATGTGGCGGTAGATCCTCTCACCCTTCTCCGCCGTGGCCACGGACGGATGCCCGATCGCACCCTGGCAGCCGGCCGGCGGCTCCGGCATCCGGCCACGAAGGTAACGCCGAACCTGCCGCGGGTCGAGCGGGAAGTCCTGAATCTCCTCCGTCTGCACGGCGTGCGGCGCCAGGTACATCATCAGCGAGGTCTCGGCCTCCCCGGCGTGCTCGGGGTGGGTCTGTCGATCGAGCAACTCGGCGATCTCCACGCTTTGAAGGTCGACCACCCTGACTCGCGCGTGCTCGGTCACCACGGTGGTCACGGCGTCCAGATGCGGGTCGTGGAAATGCGCGGTCAGGAGGATGAACTCCTGAAACCCGTGCCCTTCCCAGTTGGCGAGCAAGTCGTTGAGGGCCCGGTGCAGGGTCTTGCGCCGGAGTGAGCTGGTACCGGCGTAGCTCTCCTCTGTGTCGACGTTGACGCCGTAGGCGATGGTGGGGGCGACCAGCAGGCCGAGCTCGCGAGAGAGATCATGTGCGAGGCGCTCGGCGATCACGCTGTCGGTGTTCAACGGCAGGTGGCGGCCGTGCTGTTCGCAGGTCCCGATCGGGATGATCAGCCGCTGATCTCGCTCGAGATACTTCGCCACCTCCGGCCAGCAGAGCTCCGCCAGCAAGAGCGGGCACCCCGTCGGATGATGCGAGCTGGCCAATCGCCCTCCTTCATAGCGCTGCGAGTTCTGGCACGTTGCGCCGTACGCCGTCGGCCGTCAAGCCGGCTCAGCGGCCTTCGGCATCAGGTCCGCCCCGAGCCGCGCGGGTTGATCATCTGTTGACCGCGCCGCGCGAGTGTGGCGTGGGGACGAGAGAGAGGGCAGTTCGGAATGCTGGCCAGCGTCCACACGGCGGCGATACTGGGCATCGACGCGTACCTCGTCCATGTAGAGGTCGACGCGGCGGCCGGTCTTCCGGCCATGGCGACCGTCGGTCTGGCCCAGGGCGCGGTCAAGGAGGGGAAGGAGCGTGTGCTCTCCTCGGTCCAGAACTCCGGCTTCGACGTGCCGCCGCGTAAGATCACCATCAACCTCGCGCCCGCCGACGTGAAGAAACAGGGCAGTCATTTCGATCTACCCATCGCCTGCGGGCTGCTGGCGGCCACGGACCAGCTGGGCGACGGTGCGCTCGCCCGCTACGCGCTGGCCGGTGAGCTGGGGCTCGACGGCGCGCTGCGACCGATCCGCGGGGCACTCTCGATGGCGCAGACGCTGTTACGGGCGGGCGTCGCGGGCTTTGTCGTTCCGGCGGCCAACGTCTGCGAGGCGGCGGTGGTCGAGGGTCTCGACGTGCGGGGCGCCGAGACGCTGGGTGAGGTGGTCGCGTTCCTGCGGGGCGTGGGTGAGTTGGCGCGGGTGCGGGTCGACCCGGGCGCGCTGCTCGGGCGCCGTGCGGGCTCGAGCCTCGACCTGGGCGACATCCAGGGTCAGGAACACGCGAAGCGAGCCCTGGAGGTCGCGGCCGCCGGCGGCCACAACATCCTGCTGGTCGGTCCGCCGGGCGGCGGCAAGACGATGCTGGCCCGCCGCTTCCCGACGATACTCCCGCGGCTGAGTCTGGCGGAGGCCATCGAGGTGACCCGCATCCACTCGGTGGCGGGCCAGCTGCCGGCCGATCAGGGTCTGGTCGCGGATCGGCCGTTCCGGGCGCCGCACCATACGATCAGCGACGCGGGGCTGGTCGGCGGCGGCTCGCTGCCGCGGCCGGGCGAGGTTTCGCTGGCGCACCACGGTGTGCTGTTCCTGGACGAGCTGACCGAGTTTCGTCGCAACGTGCTCGAGGTGCTGAGGCAGCCGCTCGAGGATGGCCAGGTGACGATCGGTCGGGCGGGTAGCTCCCTGACCTACCCGGCGCGCTTTCTGATGGCCGCGGCGATGAACCCCTGCCCCTGCGGCCACCTCGGCGACGCGCGTCGGCCCTGCCGCTGCACGCCGAAGCTGATTCGCCGCTACCGTGCCCGGGTATCGGGACCGCTGCTCGATCGGATCGATCTGCACATCGAGATGCCGCCAGTGCCCGCGCCCGAGCTGCTTCAGCCCGGCAGGGCGGCGAGCTCGGCGGAGGTGGCCGCGCGTGTCGAGCGCGCCCGGCAGCGACAGCGTGAGCGGTTCCGCGATCGGCCGGGCCTTCATGCCAACGGTCAGATGGGTGCGCGCGACGTGCGGCTGTTCTGTCAGGCCGATGAGACGGCGCTCGCGCTCTTGCGCGCCGCCTTGACACGCTTCGGCCTCTCGGCCCGCTCCTTCCACCGCGTGCTCAAGGTTGCGCGTACCATCGCGGACCTGGAGGGGGAGGCGGGCATCCGTCCGGCGCAGGTGGCGGAGGCGATCCAGTACCGTGGCTTCGAGCGCGCGCTCAGCGCCGATCGATGAGCCGAATCACCTTGACACCCCATCGCGCGCTGTCGACTATTCGCGGAACGAAAATTCGCCAGGGTGACAGGGGATGACGTCTGCGGCGGTGAGCCTCAGCGAAAAAGAACAGGCGCTGCGTTCCGCGTTGCGCGGTTGCGGATCAGCCGTCATCGCCTACAGCGGAGGCGTCGATTCCGCCTACCTGGCCAAGGTCGCGCTGGACGTCCTGAGCGCGGAACGCGTTCTGGCGGTGACCGGCAGCTCGCCCAGCTACCCGCGTGCACAGCGCGAGCTCGCGATCCAGCTGGCGGAAGCGATCGGGCTCCCGCACCTGGAGATCGACACGAACGAGGTCGCGGATCCGGACTACCGCCGGAACGCGGCCGACCGCTGTTACTTCTGCAAGAGCGAGCTGTTCGAGCGGCTGGGGCGGATCGCGCGGGAGCGCGCCTACGCCTGCGTGCTGGACGGCGCCAACGCCGACGACCGGCTCGACTACCGGCCGGGGGCCACTGCGGCGCGGGAGCTCGGCGTGCGCTCGCCGCTGCAGGAGGCGGGCCTGACCAAGGCCGAGATCCGTCGCCTGTCGCGTGACGCGGATCTGCCGACCTGGGAGCTGCCGGCCTCCCCCTGTTTGGCCAGTCGGATCCCGTACGGGATCGAGGTGACGCCCGCGCGGCTCGGCCAGATCGAGGCGGCGGAGGCGGCTCTGCGGGCGCTCCGCCCCTGGCGCGCGCTCAGGGTCAGGCATCACGGCGATCTGGCGCGCCTGGAGACCGCCGAGGAGGACCTCCCCAGCTTAGGGGATCGACGGCTGCGGGAGACCGTGGCAGGCGCGCTCAAGGGGGCCGGGTTCCAGAACGCCTGCCTCGATTTACAGGCCTACCGGCAAGGTTCGCTGAACGAAGCGCTCGAGTCGCGGGGCACGGCGCATGCGAGCGATAGGGCGCGCGTCCTTGAGGCGGAACGGCGCCTAGAGCGCGCGGGCATCGACGCCCGGGTCGTGAGCGCGGACCCGGCCGGTGACGTCGCGGTGATCCGGCCGAGCGAGGACTCGAAGGTCGATCTGTTGAGCGGGCGGCGGGCTCGAGTGCTGGAGGCGTGCCGGGGGGCCGGATACCGCTACGTGGCGCTTGAGCTCTATTGACGCGACCTTGTGGCGCGCGCCGGCCGTGGGTGGGGTGGGAAACCCGCCTCCCGCGATGTCGGGTCAGAGCGAGAGTCGATAGGCGGCGATGCGTCTCTTCCTGGCGATCAACCCAACGGCGGAGGAGCGAGCCCGGCTCGGGGAGGCAACTCGGGCGCTGCGCGAGTCGGATTTCCCGGTTCGCTGGGTCTCTCCCGAGAGCGTGCATCTGACGATCAAGTTCCTGGGCGAAGTGCACGAGGAACGCCTCGCGCAGATCGGCGAGGCGGTCGACGCGGCCGTCGAAGGCCTGGGACCGTTCAGCATGATGGTCCGTCGGTTCGGCGCTTTCCCGTCGCCCCGCCGACCGAACGTCGTGTGGGTCGGCATCGGGCTCGGCCCCTCGCTCGCCGCTCTACAGGAGCGGGTCGAGGAGGCCATGGCGTCGCTAAGCTTCGCGCGCGAGGAGCGCCACTTCCGACCGCACATCACGCTGGGACGCGCTCGGAAGCGAGCGCGCCCGACCGAGTTCGAGCGGCTCGACGAGACCCTGAAGCGGCTCAGCTACGAGGACGAGTTTCGTGTGCGTGCCGTGGATGTGATGAGAAGTCGACTCGGACCCGCTGGCGCCACTTATGACGTGCTCCACAGCACGGAGCTGGCTTCGTGATGGAGAGGGAGTCTGATGCGTAGCTGCCTGTCGTTGGTCGGCTGCGGGACCCTGGTGGCCGCCGCGTTGGTGGCGGGCTGGTTTGCGCGCGACGAGATCGCCGGCCTCGCCGGCCGGGTCGTGGGCGGCCCGGCAGAGGAGTATGAGCTGGCGAGCCTGGATGAACCCGCCATCGCGCGGCGGGTGGAGGCCAAGGTCGTCGGCCTGGGGCAGGGCGAGACGGACGAGGTGAGGCTGAGCGGCGCGGAGCTGGACGCCTGGATGCGCCAGGGTCTGAAAGGGTTTTTCCCCGGCTTCGTGTCGGACGTTGACGCGAGCATCGCGGACGAACAGCTCCTGCTGGCGGGCCAGGTTGCTCTGCGCGACGTGCCCGGAATCGATGGGCTGGGCCCGGTCGCCGCGCTGTTCGGCGACTCGGCCGCCGTCCAGGTCCAGGGCCGGCTGGACGGATTAGGCCCGGGCGTCGGTGTCTACTACGTGGACGAGATCAAGCTGGGTCTCATCTCGCTGCCGGAGGCGATGCGCGACAACCTGCTGCTGCAGCTGAAGGGCGACTCCGGGGATGGACTGCCGCTGAACGCGGTAGCGTTCGAGTTGCCGCGTTTCGTCTCGGACGTGGGTGTGCGGGAGGACTACGTCTTCCTGCGAGGCTCCCGCGCCGCCCGCTGATCGCGGGACGGCGGCGGTCAGGGACCTCATATTGCGTTCGGCGGTATGAGTACGCAGAGTTAGGTGGCTGGGCGGGCGGGTTCACAGAGTGGTGTGTACGGAACAAACAAGTCGATGGCGAAGAAGAAGGAAGCAGCGAGTCGAGAGCAGGCGGGTAAGGGCGAGCGATCAAAGGAGCGGTCAGGCGAGCTGCCCGCTCCGCCCGGCACCGGGCGCTGGCTCGGGGAGTGGGTCAAGTCGATCTCGGTGGCGATTCTCCTCTTTCTCGTCATCCGGACCTTCGCCGTCGAGGCTTTCAAGATCCCGACCGGCTCGATGGAGGGGACCCTCCTGGTAGGCGACTTCCTGCTGGTGAACAAAGCGGTCTACGGGGCGCAGGTGCCGTTCACGGGCATGCAGTTGCCTGCCTTCGAGGATCCAGAGCGCGGGGACGTCGTCGTGTTCCAGTATCCGCTCGATCCCTCCAAGAGCTACGTGAAGCGTGTTGTGGGCGTCCCGGGCGACACGCTTGCCATGCGTCGCGGAGACCTGTATGTGAACGGTGTGCACCAGAGGGAAGCCTATGTCCAGCACACGCAGCCGAACGGGGATTACTACGATCCGCAGTTCGACTGGCAGAGGGAATACCTGGCAGCAGAGGCCGATCCCTCGACCTACCGACCGACGCGCGACGGCTGGGGGCCAATCGTCGTACCGGGAGAGCGGTACTTTGTGATGGGCGACAACCGTGACAACTCCCAGGACTCGCGCTATTGGGGCTTCGTGACGCGGACTTTGATCAAGGGGCGCCCGCTGTTCATTTACTATTCGTTCGATCGCAGCAGACTCCGCCCTCTGCCCTGGTTGACTGAGGTGCGCTGGAACCGGGTCGGTAACCTGGTTCGATAGATCCGTACTAGCGTAATCACCCCGTTCGAGGGGCCCTTTGACTGACACCGAGGTGAGCGCTTGAGCCGAGAGCGGCGAAAGGACCCGCGCGGCAGCAGCGAGGCGGAGAACCAGGCTGAGGCCCGCTCGAAACTCTTCGAGGGCTTCCAGCCGGCCCATCGGGCGCCGGCGCCAGCCGGTTCGCTCGACCAATACCTGAGGGAAATCAGCGTCTACCCGCTGATCGGTCGCGAAGATGAGGCCGACCTGGCGCGGCAGATCCGGTGCGGTGACCGAGAGGCGCTGGAGAAACTGGTCAACTCCAACCTGCGGTTCGTCGTCTCGATCGCCAAGAAGTATCAGAATCAGGGCGTGGCTCTCGCCGACTTGATCAACGAGGGTAACCTCGGGCTCATCCGGGCAGCCGAGAAGTTCGACGAAAACCGGGGCGTCAAGTTCATCAGTTACGCCGTATGGTGGATCCGCCAGGCCATTCTGCAGGCGCTGGCCGAACAGTCGCGGATCGTGCGGGTGCCGCTCAACCGGGCGGGCGACATCCACCGTTTCAACAAGCGGTCCAGCGCGCTTGTTCAGGAGCTGGGGCGGGAGCCGACGGTCGGCGAGCTGGCGGAGGGGCTGGAGGTCGACTCAGAGGAGCTGTACAAGACCATGTCGATCGCCCTGGCGCACCTGTCGTTAGACGCGCCGCTCGTCCCCGGCGAGGATAACAAGCTGCTGGACTACCTGCCCGAGGATCGGCCGGGCCCCGAGGAAGAGGCGATGGAGAAGGCGCTTCGCTTGAAGATGGAGGAAGCGCTCTCCAAGCTCAAAGAACGCGAGGCCACGATTCTGCGCAAATACTACGGACTGGACGGTGAGGAAGCGCTCACCCTGGAGCAGATAGGGGAGCAATTGGGTGTAACCCGCGAGCGGGTGCGCCAGATCAAAGAGCGCGCCCTGGCCCGGCTGCGACATGTACAGGGCGGGCGGGATCTGGAGAGCTTCCTCTTGGAAACAGACTGAGCCGGTCTTGCCCGGCCGAAAACCCAGCTGCTGGCCCGCTAACCTGCTTGACATCCCGCGGAACGCCCAATATCCTTCTCCGCTGTCCTAGAAGCTGAAACACCGCGTCGTAGCGCGACTTATCGCGGGGCGCGGCGGCCGACGACGAAGAGATGGCGGAGCTGCTCACCAGATCGATGAAGACGCCCCTGGCCCGACCAGAGGACGTCAGCCGGGTGTGGTATCTGGTCGATGCCGACGGTGTGGTGCTCGGTCGACTCGCCGCCGAGGTCGCGCGCGTTCTGCGGGGCAAGCACAAACCGGAGTTCACCCCGCACGTCGATTGTGGGGACGGGGTGATCGTCATCAACGCGGCACGTGTACGCCTGACGGGCCGCAAGCCGGAGCAGAAGACCTACTTCCGCCACAGCGGCTACATGGGTGGGGCCAAGCTCGTCCCCTTCAAGCGGATGCTGGAGCGCCGGCCCGAGTTCGTGGTACGCCGCGCTGTGCGGGGTATGCTGCCGAAGACGAAGCTGGGCCGGCAGATGATCAAGAAGCTGCGTATTTACGCGGGGTCCGACCACCCGCACGCAGGATTGTCGACCGAGCCGCTCGAGGTCAAGTCGTGAGCGGGCGGCTGGAAACGTGCTGAACTGACGAACCATGGCGGGTAAGAAACTCGAGGATGGGCGGGTGCACGCCGTCGGTCGTCGCAAGACGTCCGTCGCGCGGGTGTACCTGCAGCGCGGCAATGGAGAGTGGAGCATCAACGGTCGTCCACTGGCGGAGTACTTCCCGCGCGGCGCTTACCAGGCAGTCGTGGAGAAGCCGTTCCGCGCCACCGAGACGCTGGGCGACTACGATGTGTCCGTCAACGTGCGTGGCGGTGGTTTGACCGGTCAGTCGGGCGCGATCCAGCTCGGGATCGCGCGTGCCTTGCTCGTCGAGGACGAGGATCGCAGGACGGCCCTGCGGCGCGAAGGGCTGCTGACGCGCGATCCGCGCCGTGTCGAGCGCAAGAAGTACGGTCAGCCGAAGGCGCGGAAGCGCTTCCAATTCAGCAAGCGGTAGAGCGGGCGAGCTGCAGGGGGGAGGCTCGATGGCGGTAGGTCTCGAGGAACTGTTGCAGGCCGGTGTCCATTTCGGGCACCAGACGCGTCGCTGGAACCCGAAGATGCGGCGCTACATCTTCGCCGAGCGCGGTGGCATCTACATCATCGACCTCAAGAAGACCCTGCGCGAGCTGGAGCGGGCGCAGGAGCTCATTCGCGACGTCGTCCGTCATGGTGGCTCCGTACTCTTCGTCTGCACCAAGCCGCAGCTGCGGGAGATCGTCCGTGCCGAGGCGGAGCGCTGTGGCGCGTTCCATGTTACCGAGCGTTGGCTGGGTGGGTTGCTCACCAACTTCCAGACGATCAAGAAGAACGTCCGGCGCCTGAAGGAACTCGAGCGCGGCGCCGAGGAAGGGGCGTTCGAGTTCTACACTAAGAAGGAGCAGCTGCTGCTCGACCGGGAGCGTGAGAAGCTCGATCGCTACTTGGCGGGCATCAAAGACATGAACCGGCTGCCCGGTTGTCTCTTTGTCGTCGACTCGCGCAAGGAGTACATCGCGGTCGCGGAGGCGAACAAGCTGGGGATTCCCGTGGTCGCCATCGCGGACACCAACGCGGATCCGGACCTGCTGGCCGTGCCCATCGCCGGCAACGACGATGCGATCCGTTCGGTCTCGTTGATCAGCAAGGAGATCGCCGATACGGTACAGGCCGCCTTGGCCGAGGTGCCGGCGGAGCTGCTTGCGGCGGCGGCCGAGGAGGAGGAGGAGGTCTTCACCTACTCAAGCGACGCTGCGGTGGCGGTGACGGAGCGGGGCGCCGGACGGCGCTCGCGACGGCGACGGCGTCCGCGTCCGGAGGTTATCGCCGCGCACCGTGGGACGGGGGAGGGTGGCGGCGAGTTGGAGGGCGAGCCGTCGGAGGGAGGAGAATCGGCGGAGGTTGGCGAAGACGCTGAAGAGACCCCCAGCTGAGGGCAGGCGTTGGCGGGGCCACTTCGGTGGCCCTTTTCGTGAGCGCGAACTTAGATTACTGAGACGAGATGGAAATATCAGCGGCGGAGGTGAAGGCTCTGAGGGAGCAGACCGGCGCCGGCATGATGGACTGCAAGCGGGCGCTCCAGGAGACCGAGGGCGATGTGGAGGCGGCGATCGCGTGGTTGAGGAAGAAGGGTGCCGCCTCGGCCGACAAGCGCATGGGCCGCCAGGCACGTGAGGGCGTCATCGAGTCGTATATCCACCATAGCCGCGACGTCGGCGTCCTGCTGGAACTCAACTGCGAGACAGATTTCGTCGCGCGTACCGATCAGTTCCAGGAGTTGGCCCGCGATCTGGCGATGCACATCGCGGCGACCGACCCGATCGCCATCTCGCGCGAGGACGTTCCTGCGGAGACGGTCGAGCGGGAGCGCGCCATCTACCTCGCTCAGGCGAAGGAGGAGGGCAAACCGGAGCAGATCGCGGAGAAGATCGTTGAGGGCAGACTGCGGAAGTTTTTTGAGGAGCGGACGTTGCTCGAACAGAAGTACGTAAAGGACCCGGACGTCAGCGTCGCGAATCGAATCGGGGAAACGCAAGGCAAGCTCGGCGAGAAGATCGTGGTCGGTCGGTTCGTACGCTACAAGATCGGTCAGTAAGTGGCAGTGGCTTCGGATCTGAAATATCGGCGTGTCCTGTTGAAGCTCTCGGGCGAGTCGCTCGCGGGGACCCAGGGGTTCGGTATCTCACTCGAGGCCGTCGATCGCCTGACCGAGGAGGTCAAGGCGCTGCACGCGGCAGGGGTCGCGCTGGGCCTGGTCGTGGGCGGCGGCAACATCGTGCGGGGCACGGAGGCGGCGCGAAGTGGCATGGAGCGAGTGTCCGCCGATTACATGGGGATGCTGGCCACGGTGATCAACGCGCTCGCCATCCAGGACGTGCTGGAGAAGAAGGGTGTCGAGAATCGCGTGCTGACGGCCATCCGGATGGAGCAGCTGGCGGAGCCCTACATTCGGCGACGGGCGTTGCGTCATCTCGAGAAGGGCCGGGTGGTGCTCTTTGCCGGTGGGACGGGCAACCCGTACTTTAGCACCGATACCGCCGCGGTACTGCGCGCGATCGAGATGGAGGCTGAGCTCATCATCAAGGCGACGAAGGTGGACGGCGTACACTCCGCCGACCCGCTCACCGACCCGACGGCAAACTTGATCCCCGAGATCTCCTTCTTGGAAGTAATGACGCGTGAGCTGGGCGTGATGGACGCCACCGCGATCTCGCTGTGCAAGGACAACCAACTGCCCGTCATCGTGCTCAACATTCAGCAGCCAGGAGCGGTGTTGGCCGCGGTGCGTGGGGATCAGGTCGGCACCTTGATCTCTGCCGAGGCGAGCTCATGAACGCCGTCCTCAAAGACGCGCGTGCCCGGATGGAAAAGGCGGTGGAGGCGATTCGCCGTGAGTTCGCCACGCTGCGCACCGGCAAAGCGTCGCCGGCCTTGCTCGAGCACCTGAGGGTCGAGGCGTACGAGACACAGATGCCGCTCGAGCAGCTCTCCACCATTAGCGCGCCAGAGCCGCGTCTGCTCGTCGTCCAGCCTTGGGACAAGAGCGTCATGGGGGCCATCGAGAAGGCGATCCGTAGTTCGGACCTGGGCCTCAATCCATCGAACGACGGTACCGTGATCCACGTTCCCATCCCTGCGCTCAACGAGGAACGGCGCGAGGAGCTCGTGAAGGTGCTGCACAAGATCGCCGAGGAGGGACGTGTCTCGCTGCGCACTGCACGGCGTGGAGCCAACGACAACCTTAAGTCGCAGATGAAGGATGGGGAGCTTTCTGAGGACGAGGGCCATCGGTTGATGGAGCAGACTCAGAAGATGACCGATGAGTTCGTGGCGAAAATCGACGCCCTTCTGGAGGCGAAGGAAGCGGAAGTCCGCGAGGTCTGAGCGATCGGGTGATCTAATCGACAGCCGGGGCCGTAGCTCTGTCCCGGCCTTTTTATCGGCAGATGTCTACTGACACGTCTTCGGAGCGCCTGCGAGAGATCAGGCAGCTAGGCGAGCGGGATGTACCGCGCCACGTCGCCATCATAATGGACGGCAACGGCCGCTGGGCCCGGGAGCGCGGTCTGCCCCGTTACGAGGGCCATAGAGCCGGAATGAAGGCTGTGCGCGAGGCGGTGAGCGGTGCGATCGAGGCGGGAGTCGGGGTGCTGACGCTGTTCGCGTTCTCGCAAGAGAACTGGCAGCGACCCCGACGAGAGGTCGCCTTCCTCATGACGCTGCTCGAGGAATATGCGCGCACGGAATGTCAGGAATTGGCCGACAACGGTGTCGAGGTGCACGTGATCGGCGACACCAAGCCGCTCGGGTCTCCCGCTATAGGGGCGATCCAGCGGATCCTCGATGCCACGCGCGGGGGTGAGCGGCTTCAGCTGCTGGTGGCGCTAAGCTACGGGTCACGGGCGGAGCTGGCGCGTGCGGCGCGCCGTTTGGCAGAGCGGGTGGCGGCGGGCGAGCTCGCGCCGGCGGAGGTCGACGAGAGCGCCTTGGCGGGTGAGCTGTACACGGCCGACTGGCCGGATCCCGACCTGCTGGTGCGCACGTCTGGCGAGTACCGGATCTCCAACTTCCTGCTCTGGCAGCTCGCCTATACAGAGCTCTACATCACGCCCGTCCTCTGGCCCGACTTCACGCGCGAACACCTGTTCGAGGCGATCCTCGATTATTTGAAGCGCGATCGGCGCTTCGGCAGGGTCTCGGCGTGATGGCTGCCCCCGGGGGACAGCTGGCCAGACGGGTTGGGGTCGCGCTCGTCGGCATTCCCGTCGCGGTCGCGCTCGCCTACCTGGGGGGGTACTGGCTGGCCGCCCTGCTCGCGGTCATCGCCGGGCTGGCGGCGTGGGAGTTCGGGGTCATGCATCGCCGGAGCGGGGTCGGGGCCGAGCCACGCGTGGCTGCCCTGCTGGCCCTCGCCCTCGTCCTCAGCGCCGCGCTGGCTCCGCCGGGCACGTTTGTCGTGTGGGCTACCCTACTGGCGCTCGTGGCTGGCGCGGCCCTGATGCTCCGCACAGCGCCCGAGTCGGGACCCGGCCAGACCGTGATGACCACGCTGTTCGCGGCGGCCTACGCCGGCGTGCCGCTCGGCATGGCGCTGTGGCTGAGGTTTCTCACCGGCAAGGGGTCGGACTGGCGTGGCGCCGCGATCTTCTTCCTACCCATCGCGGCGACGTGGTTGGGGGACACGGCCGCGTACTTCGGAGGTAAAGCGCTCGGCCGCCACAAGTTTGCGCCGCTGATCAGCCCGGCCAAGACCTGGGAAGGCGCCATCACCGGCTTCCTGGCGGCCACCGGAGGTGCGTGGCTCTTCGCGGCGCTTACGGCGCCCCTGGTGCGCTGGACGCTCGGCCCGCTCGAGCTGGTCGGCCTGGGCGCCGTTCTCGCCACCGCGGGCCAGGTCGGCGATCTGTTCGAGTCGCGCTTCAAACGAGATTGCCGGGTGAAGGACAGCTCGAATCTCCTGCCGGGCCACGGGGGCTTCTTGGATCGGCTCGACTCGCTGCTCTTCGTTTTCCCGACCGCTTACGCCTACCTCAGAGCCGTAGGGATCTGATGAGCGTGCGTGGGGTAGCGGTCTTGGGCTCGACCGGCTCGATCGGCAGGACGACGCTGGACGTTGTGAGCGCGCTACCCGACCGCTTCCGGGTTGTCGGGTTGACCGCACACCGCAGCGCCGAGGTGCTGGTCGAGCAGGCGCGGCGGCACCGGCCCCAACTGGCGGTGCTGGCGGACGAAGACCGCTCGTTCGCGTCGAAGGTCTCACTCCCGGGGACGCGCTTCACGAGCGGCTGGGCGGGCGTGATCGAGGCGGCCTGTCACCCCGATGCCGACATCGTGGTGAACGCGCTAGTCGGAGCCGCCGGGCTCGAGCCGACGTTACTGGCGTTGCGGGCCGGCAAGCGGGTGGCGCTGGCCAACAAGGAGTCGCTGGTCGTGGGCGGCCCGCTCGTGCTGCGGGCACTGGAAGAGGGCAAAGGCGAGCTGATCCCCGTGGACAGCGAGCACAGCGCGGTGTTTCAATGTCTGGAGGGAGCCGATCGAACGAGCGTGAGGCGGATCGTGCTGACGGCCTCGGGTGGACCGTTCCGGGATCGAGATCGGCTGGATCTGGACCAGGTCACGCCGGATGAGGCGTTGCGGCACCCCACCTGGAACATGGGGGCGAAGGTGACGGTCGACTCGGCCACGCTGGTCAACAAAGCGCTCGAGGTGGTCGAGGCACACTACCTCTTCGGGCTGCCGTACGACTGCGTGGATGTGGTGATCCATCCGCAATCGATCGTCCACTCGCTGGTGGAGTTCCGAGATGGCTCGGTGCTGGCCCAGCTCGGGCATCCGACGATGGCGATCCCCGTGCTCTACGCTCTGAGCTACCCGGAGCGGCTCGCCTTCGCGACGCCGTCGCTCGACCTGGTGGAGGTCGGGGCTCTTACCTTCGAGCCCGTCCCGCCCGGTCGGTTTCCGGCCTTCGAGTGTGGCCGCCAGGCGGCGGAGCGTGGCGGCACGGCGCCGGCGGTGTTCAACGCGGCCAGCGAGGCCGCGGTCGCAGCCTTTCTCGCCGAGCGGCTGCCGTTTACCGAGATCCCGCAGGTGATTGGCGAGGTGCTGGCCGAGCATTCAGTAGAGCAGGTGACAGAACTCGATGTGGTGCGGCGCGCCGACGAGTGGGCACGCCGGTCGTCCGAGGCCGTGGTCGCGAGAATCGAGAACGAAACACGACCATCAATTAACGACAAGAAATGACATCCATCCTCGCTTTTGTGGTCGTTCTGGGTGTGCTCATCTTCGTGCACGAGCTCGGACACTTCCTGACGGCGAAGGCCGCCGGTATCGCCGTACCCCGCTTCTCGATCGGTCTCGGGCCCAGGGTCTGGGGATTCAAGGCTGGAGAGACGGAATACGTCATCTCCGCCCTCCCGCTCGGCGGCTACGTGAAGATGGCGGGGATGGGCGAAGAGGAGGTGCTGGAGCGGCTGGAGGGCGGGGCGAGCGATCTCCAGACACCGCCTCAGCGGCGCTTCGATAACAAGCCGCTCGCCACGCGTGCCATCGTCATCTCGGCCGGCGTGATCATGAACTTTTTGTTCGCGATCATCGCTTTCGCGGCGATCGCCTACCGTCAGTCGTGGCCGCCCGTGATCGCGGAGGTCGAGCCGGGTCGGCCCGCGGAAGAGGCCTGTCTGCAGCCCGGCGAGCACATCGCCAAACTTGAGCGGAATCGGACTGATCCCGAAGGAGCGGAAGAGGTGTCGGGCCATCATGTCGTCG
>CAYFXF010000004.1:34138-34587 GCA_964347085.1 uncultured Gemmatimonadota bacterium
CCGCGGAAGAGGCCGGTCTGCAGCCCGGCGATCGGATCCTGGCGGTGGATGGCAACGAGATCGAATTGTGGTTGGAGTTCTCACTTTACGTATCCGAGCGGCCGGGGAAGACGGTGGCGCTTCGGCTGCAACGCGACGGTCGCCAGATCGAGGTGGAGAGCCGGATCGCCTACGATACCCTGATCTTGGAGACGGAGCCGTACGACACGATCGTGCTGGGTAGGATCGGTGTGACTCGGGACACGGTGAACGTTCGCCGCGCCCTCGGCCCCGGCGCGGCGTTGGCCACGGGAACGCGGCGAACCGCCGAGATGTCAGGCCTGATCGTCGCTTTCGTCGTGGACCTCGTCACCGGCCAGGCCTCTCCACGCGACCTCGGTGGTCCGATTCTCATCGGCCAGTATTCCGGTCGTGCGGCGCGGGCCGGTTTCCTGCAATTCGTCACCTTC
>CAYFXF010000004.1:34597-36458 GCA_964347085.1 uncultured Gemmatimonadota bacterium
CTGTGTTGAGCGTTCACCTGGCCGTGCTCAACTTGCTGCCGATCCCTGTGCTGGACGGCGGCCACCTGGTCTTCCTCCTGATCGAGGCGGTCCGCGGGCGGGCGCTCTCGATTCAGGCGCGCGTCCGGCTGAGTCAGTTCGGGTTCATCCTGATCCTGGCGCTGATGGTCTGGGTGCTCACCAGCGACGTGCTGCGCTTGACGGGCAACTAGCGCGGGTCGGGGGACTCAGAGCAGCTGGAGCTGAGCGGAGCGGCCGGCGCCGGCCAGCTCCGTCACATCGAGGCCGGCCAGCGGCTCGTCCTGCAAGGCCACGCGCAGCAGACCAGCGTAACCCTTCCTCTCCAGCGCTGCCCCAACGGCCTCGGCGGCGAGCTTGGGGCTGTTGCATTCCTGGCTCAGGTGAGCGAGCACCACTGCGGCGAGCTTCGTATGGTGCAACTCGACGCCGAGCTGCGCGGCGGCCCGGTTCGAGAGGTGACCATGGCGGCCTGCGATCCGGCTCTTCACCGACCAGGGGTAAGGACCGTTTCTCAGCATCAGGTCGTCATGATTCGCCTCCAGGACCAGCAGGTGGCAGCCCTGGAGCGCGTGGCGCACCGAGACGGTCGGCGTCCCGAGATCGGTCGCGATCCCGACCTTGAGCCCGCTGCCGCGCTGGCGTACGGTGACACCGATCGGGTCGATCGCGTCATGGCAGGTCAAGAACGGCTGCACCTGCAAGTCACCGAGTTCCAGGGGACCGTTGGCGCGGTATAAGCGCACCTCCTCGTCTCCGCCCAGCAGGTCGCGGCACGAGCGGGCCGTGGCTCTGGCTATGTAGATCGGCACCTTCCAGCGGCGCGCGAACACGCCCATGCCCCGGGTGTGATCGCGGTGTTCGTGTGTGATGACGAGCGCCGCGACGCTGTCGGCGGGCGTGCCGATCGCGGCGAGGCGGCGCTCGATCTGCCGGCCGCTGAAGCCGGCGTCGATCAGTATGCGGATTTCGGAGGTTTCAAGAAGAAGGGAGTTGCCGCGACTGCCGCTTCCCAGGATGTGCACCCTGAAGCTCATCCACCCCGCCCTTCACGCCAGCAGCTTTCCAGGTGGCGCCGCCCTCGCTCATCGAGCTCCACGCCGCGCCGCTTCATCGCGGCCGCCGCCGTCTCCAGAAAGTCGGCCAGCCGATACTCGCCGAGATCTTCGCCCTCGCCCCAGCTGAATGGCTGAACGTAGCGGGGCGGCATCGCGACCCCGAACAGATTAGCGCCCGCCCCGACCACAGCGCCAGTGCCGAGCAGCATCCCAATGCCCGTCTTCACGTGGTCCCCGAGGAAGCAGCCGACCTTCGTCCTCCCGGTGTCGGTCACCCCAGCCGGCGTCCAGACCCGTACCGGTCGGTAGTTGTTCTTCAGATCGCTGTTGGTGGTCAGCGCGCCCAGGTTCACCCAGCGGCCCAGATACGAATGGCCGATATACCCATCATGCGCCTTGTTCGTGTAGCCGAGCACGACCGAGTCGGCCAGCTCGCCGTGCAGGTAGGCGTAGGGGCCGGTAGCGATCCGCTCGAACGAGCCACCCAGCAACCTCGAGCGGGTGCCGATCGCTGCGGGCCCGGCCAGCCGCGTTCCGGCCCGGATCTCGACGTCCGCTCCCAGCTGGATGGGCCCTTCGCGAGCGTCCAGTAGCGTGCCCGGCTCCAGCTGGACGTTCGACTCTAGGATCAGCGGGTGCGAACCGAGGACGTGGACGCCGTCCGGCAGGCTGGGCCGCGCCACGCCGGGCGCGGACGCCAGGTCACGAAAAAGCTGCTCGGGCGTCTCGAGCGTCAGATCCCAGACCCACTCCAGCAGCCGGCCCTCGATCGTGACCTCCGCGGC
>CAYFXF010000004.1:36468-42221 GCA_964347085.1 uncultured Gemmatimonadota bacterium
CGCCGAGCTCGAGCGACTCGAGAAAAGCCGAGTCGGGTCGCTCGTCGGCCGCCAGGAAGAGCCCGACCGGCACATCGTCGATCCGGTAGACGGTGGGCGCCGCCGGTGTCGGCAGCGTGGCGGCCGTGTCGACGACGGCGCGTGAGCACCAGAAGAGCGTATCCCGATCGCTGGGCAGCTGGTCGTGCTCCAGGACCGGAGGGGCGCCGGCCTCGCAGAAGTCGGTGAGGTGCTGTGAGGTGAGATAGCCGAGGCAGGCGAGCCCTGAAGCGCGTTCCGCCCGTTCCACCAGCCGCGAGGCGCCGAACATCAGCTCACCGACCGGTCGCGTGAGAGCGAACGGCTCCCAAGCTCGCGCACGGGAATCGTCGAACAGCACGAGACCCCTGGAGGGCACGGCTCAGCTCTCTCCTTCCTGCAAACCGGGTGGAAGTCTCTGCAACAGCGACTTGAGATCGACCGTCCGCTCTCGCGGTGCCACGAAGGTGATGCCGGATGCGCGCACCAGCACCAGGTCGGAGACGCCGCAGGCAACGATCGGGCCGTCCTCGGCCCACACCAACGTTCCCTCACAGTCGAGGGCGTGTGCGATGCCGACGCACAGATTGCCGTCCGCGTCCCGGTCACGAACGCGCAAGAGCGCTGGCCAGGCGCCGACATCGTCCCAGTCGAATTCGGCCTCGACGACCGCGATTCTCGAGCTCCGCTCCATCAGCCCGTGGTCGATGGTCAGCGTTGGGACCCCGGCGAAGAACCCTTGCACGTCGCCGGCGCGAAGGCGGTCGAGCTGGCCGGCCAGCTCTGGGGTTCGCGTCTCGAGCTCTGCGAGCAGCAGCTGCGGTCGCCAGACAAAGATCCCGGAGTTCCACAGGTAGTTGCCTTGCTTCAGGTAGCCCTCGGCGGTCTGCCGGTCAGGCTTCTCGACGAAGCGGCGCACCTCGAGGAGGGCGGGGCCGAGCGCTTGGCCGGCCTCGATGTAGCCGTAGCCGGTCTCAGGCCGGGTGGGCGTCACGCCCACGGTGAGCAAGCGGTCGTGCCGGGCTGCGCCCTCCGTCGCCCGTTCCAGTGTGGAGAGGAAGCGCTCGAGCGGGCGGATCACGTGATCGGAGTGGAGCGAGATCATCACGGTGCGCTCGGGTTGCCGGGCGCGGGCGATGATCTCCTGGGCCGCCCAGGCCAGAGCGGGCGCAGTGCCGCGCGCCTGTGGCTCGAGCAGGCAAGCTTCGGCGCTCAGCTGGGGGAGGTGTTTTTCGAGCAGCGGGCGCAGCTGCGCGCCTGCTACGACCAGCAGGTTGGCAGCGGGCGCTAGCGCTCGGGCGCGTGCGAGGGTGTCTTCAATCAGCGGCCTGTCGGATGCGAGCGCCAGGAATTGTTTGGGACGACGTGGCGTGCTGGCGGGCCAGAAGCGAGAGCCGATGCCGCCCGCGAGGATCACGACCCAGCGCTCGTACGTCTCGTCCGCCTTCGGGCCGACTTGAGGGTCGTTCGCGGAGCGCTCGACTTTCCTGTCTGAACCGGATTCCAAGAAGCCTACCTCACCACCACACCGCGCCCGAGCTGTGCGGTTCCCTTTCAGGGGTGTGGCCGTCAGAGGACTTTGGCGATCTGCTCCCGGTTGTGCCGCAGCTCGTAGAGTAGCGCGCCGAACGGCACTCCCGAGCGAACGACGGTGACCAGGATCATGTCGGATGACACGTCGGAGACGATCGCGACGCCGTCCGCGTACTCGATCACTGCCGTTCTCAGGCCGTCGTGTCGGGCGGCCGAGCCGAGCTCGCGGGCGTGCTGGAGGATGTTCGGCGCCATCGCCGCTACGGCCTCGGCGTCGTTCGCCTCTGGCCCCACGTAGTCGATCAACAGCCCGTCGTGGCCGACGGCGAAAACGGCTTCCACTTCGGACCGGTTCGACAGACGCGCGAGAAGGTCTTTGAGTGTTGGCATTTGGCTCCTGCGGGCTGGAAGGTTGCGGGAGTGTCGCCAAGCTACCGGGGCCGGGGCGCAAAGTCAAGCGGGAACAGGACTTTTTCGCTTGACAGCTATCCGCGAGCCGGGTAAGGTTGGCGCGACACTCATGAGACCTCCGGCCCTGTCTCCGGGCGGCCGCTTCTCGGCCGCTGCGCTGCTGCTCCTCGTCGCGGGACTCGCCTGCGGTGACGACCTCATCCTGGAGTTCCCGCGGCCGAGCGAGCCGTTTGAGCTCACGCTGCACGATCTGCTGAAGGGGCCGATCGACCGTCCCAGCGCCTTCGATGTCGTGGCCGGGTATGGGGTCGGCCGACCCCGCGCCGTGCGGGTGGATCAGACCGACGGCTGGGACGTCGCGTTCGCCGTGCTGGACGGGCAAGCGGTATGGTTGCCGCGAGGCTTCTTCGACGCGCTGGAGGACTCGAGCGGGGTCCTCGAGCTGCAGCGTGAGTTTAGCGAGGTCCCGCGGGCGCCCGCGGATCGCGAGCTCTACGAGACTCGAGATCCGGTGCCGCTCTCGGTTGGCAATACCTACGTCGTCCTCAGTCGCAACAACCCCGCCATCTCGTTCCCGTGCCGGATCTATGCCAAGCTGGGCGTGGAGAGCGTGGAGGGCGACCCGCAGCGCCTTCGCATCCGCTACCTCTGGAACCCGAACTGCGACGACCGCAACCTCACCCCGGGTGAGGGAAGCTGAGGCGCTAGCTTCGAATGCTCGACCTGAAGCGGATCCGGTTCGAGACTGCCGCGGTCAAGGAGCTGCTCGCGCGGCGCGGCGATCTGGCGGTCCATGCGTCCGTCGACAAGGTCGCGGCGCTGGACGAAGAGCGCCGCGCGATCATCCAGCGCGTGGAAGACCTCAAGGCACGCCGCAACGCCGCGTCGAAGCAGATCGCCGAGCGCAAGCAGGCGGGCGGGGACGCCTCGGACCTGATCGCCGAGATGCGGGAGGTCGGGGCGCAGATCTCCGAGTACGACGGCCGTTTGAGCGAGGGTGAGGCTCGACTTCAGGAGCTGCTGCTTGAGCTTCCCAATACGCCGCTCCCCCCGGTGCCGGCCGGAGATGAAACCGCCAACCAGGAAGTGCGTGCCTGGGGCGAGCCGTTGCAGAGGGAGGATTGGCGCAAGCCGCACTGGGCGCTCGGCTCCGAGCTCGCGATGCTCGACCTTGAGCGCGGCGCGAAGCTCTCCGGTTCCGGCTTCCCGGTGTACGTCGGCGCTGGTGCCAGGCTGCAGCGTGCCCTCATCAACCTGATGCTCGACACGCATCTCAACGAGCACGGCTACATCGAGGTCCAGCCGCCGTATCTGGTGCGGAGCGAGACGATGGTGGGGACGGGCCAGCTGCCGAGGCTGGCGGCCGACGCCTATCACGTGGAGAGCGATGATCTCTGGTTGATCCCGACAGCGGAAGTTCCGTTGACGAACCTGCACAGCGGCGAGGTGCTCGGGCCAGACAGCGTGCCGCGTCACTACGTCTCGTACACCGCCTGTTTCCGGCGTGAGGCCGGCGCGGCCGGTCGCGACACGCGGGGTGTTATCCGCGTCCACCAGTTCGACAAGGTGGAGCTGGTGCGGTTCGAGCGGCCGGAGGATTCCGAGGCGGCGCTGGAGCAGCTTACCGGGCACGCGGAGACGATTCTGCAGCGGCTCGGTCTCGCCTACCGCGTCGTGCTGCTCGCCGCCGGCGACATGGCGCAGTCGAGTGCCATGACCTATGATCTGGAAGTATGGTCGCCGGGCGTCGAGCGCTGGCTGGAAGTCTCGTCGTGTTCGAACTGCACCGACTATCAGGCCCGGCGGGCCGGCATTCGGTTTCGGCGCGAGGGTGGTGGCAAACCGGAGTTCCTGCATACGCTGAACGGCTCGGGGCTCGCGCTGCCGCGCACGATCATCGCCTTGCTCGAGAACTACCAGCGGCAAGACGGGGCGGTCGAGCTTCCGGAGGCGTTACACCCCTACATGGGCTGCACGCGGATCGAGCGAGTGTGAAAGCTCGTCTTTGGGCGACAGGCCTCACGCTTATCTTCGGGGTCGTCCTCGCCTGGTATCTGGTCTACACCCAGCAACTGGTGAGCGCGGTTAACGCCGACGCGGCTGCGCTTTCGCGCATGTACACTCGGGTGTTCCGCGAGCTCAGCGACCCCGAGCAGGAAGCCGGTGTCGGCGCGCTGTTCGACATGCTGATCGAGATCGAGCGGTTGGGCATCCCTGTGGTGGTCATCGATGCGGACGGCCGACCTTACGCGACGATGAATCTGCCGTTCGTGCCCGACCTGGATGATCCCGATGACCGGCAGCGCGTGCTCGCCTTCGCGCGGGAGCTGGACCGGCGGAACGACCCGATTGCCGAGGAGGGGATCTACGAGATCCACTTCGGGTTGCCGGCGGTCGTGGAACGGCTGCGCTGGGTGCCGTTTATTCAGGCGGCCACGCTGATCGTCATCGTCATGACGGCGATCTGGATCTTCCGTTCAACGATTCGCGCCGAGCAGGAGCGTGTCTGGGCGACGATGGCGCGGGAGTCCGCACACCAGCTGGGGACCCCGCTGAGCTCGCTGTCCGGCTGGGTGGAGATCCTCAAGATGTCGGAGAGCGAGCGGACCGAGGTCACGTCGGACGACCGAATCGCCCGCGAGGTGGAGGTGGACGTCGACCGCCTGAACAAGGTGGCACAGCGCTTCGAGCTCATCGGGCGCCCGCCCAAGCTGCAGCCGGTGGATGTGGGCGACGTGCTGCGCCGCCTGGAAGAGTACTTCCGGGTGCGCCTGCCACGGCTGGACCGTTCGATAACCCTGCAGGTCGACACGCCGAGCGGGCTGTCGCCTGTTGCCGGGAACCCCGTGCTGCTCGAATGGGCGTTCGAGAACGTCATTAAGAACTCGGTGGACATCCTGGCGGGCCGCGGCGGTCGGATCGAGGTGAGAGCCGATCTGGGCGAGGACGGCCGTGTGAGGATCCGCTTCATCGATGACGGTCCAGGCGTGCCGGCGGAGCTGCGCAAGCGGATCTTCGAGCCGGGTGTCTCCGGCAAGGAGGGCGGTTGGGGGATCGGGTTGTCGCTCACGCGCCGCATCGTCGAGGAGACTCACAAGGGATCGATCGAGCTGGGGCGACCGCGGAGCGGAGCTGAATTCGTCGTGCGCTTGCCGGTCATGCCGGAAAGCAAGGCGGCCTAGGGATGTCAGAGGCGGCGTCGAGGCCGGGCGGTGTTCTGCCGGCGCTGAACCTGGACCAGCGTCGGGCGGTGGAGCATTTCGAGGGACCGCTGCTGGTTCTGGCAGGCGCGGGTTCGGGCAAGACGCGCGTGCTCACCTCCCGCATCGCGTATCTGATCGAGGCTCACGGCGTCGCTCCGCACTTCATCATGGCGGTCACCTTCACCAACAAGGCGGCCGAAGAGATGCGCAACCGCGTGCGTGACCTGCTCGGCGCGGAGCCGGGAGGTATGTGGATCGGCACCTTCCATTCCATGGGTGCACGGATCCTGCGCCGCCACGCGACGCGTCTCGGCTTCGGGCCCGGCTTCACGATCCTCGACGCCGACGATAGCCTACGCGAGATCAAGGCCGTGATGGAGGAGCGCAACGTGCCGCGCCGCTGGAGACCGCAGGCGGTGCAGGAGACGATCTCAGGGGCGAAGAACCAGCTGGTGCCGCCAGAGCTCTACGCCGAGTCGGCCTACGATCCCTTCACCCGCATGGTGGCCGACGTGTATCGCGTGTACCAGGCACGATCGCGTGACGGGAACGCCTTCGACTTCGACGATCTGCTGGTGAAGCCCGTCG
>CAYFXF010000004.1:42231-42577 GCA_964347085.1 uncultured Gemmatimonadota bacterium
GAGAACGGTCGCCAGCTGGGTCGTATCGGTAGCCGCATGGTGGCGGAGGTGTTCCCCGCCTATCAGGCACGCCTTCGTAAAGCCAACGGCTTCGACTTCGACGACCTGCTCGTCAAGCCTGTCGAGCTGTTCGAGTCTCACCGCGAGGTGCTGGAGAGCTTCCGCCGGCGCTTCCGTTTCCTGCTGGTAGACGAGTATCAGGACACCAACCATGCTCAGTATCGCTTCCTCGAGCTGCTGGCCCGGGAGCATGGCAACCTCTGCGTGGTCGGGGACGACGACCAGTCGATCTACGGTTGGCGCGGCGCCGACATCCGGAACATCCTGGACTTCGAGGACTCCTTTC
>CAYFXF010000004.1:42589-43156 GCA_964347085.1 uncultured Gemmatimonadota bacterium
GGAATTACCGCTCGAGCAAACTGATACTCAAGGCGGCCAACGCTGTGATCGCCGAAAACCTGCGTCGTAAAGGGAAGACGCTCTATACCGAGAAAGCGATCGGCTCGCAGATCACGCTGCTCACGGCCGCCGATGAGCGGGACGAGGCGGCCTGGATAGCGGGGGAGATCCGGGGTCGCCTCGATCGCGCAGCGGAGCTCGAGCAGCGGGATTTCGTCGTGCTCTACCGCACCAACGCCCAGAGCCGCGCGTTGGAAGAAGCGTTCCTCGACTCCGATACCCCATACCGGGTCATCGGCGGCGTCCGCTTCTACGAGCGGCGCGAGGTGAAGGACGTGCTGGCGTACCTCAAGCTCATCTCCAATCCGCAGGATACCAGCTCCTTCCTCCGCATCGTGAACTACCCGCGCCGCGGCATCGGCGGCGTCACGCTCACAGCCCTGCTCAGCTTCGCGGGGTCGGCCGGACTCACACCGCTCGAGGCAGCCCGCGCCGCGGGCAGGATCGAGGGGATCCGACCGGCCGGGGCCATGGCGTTGGAATCGTTCGCGCAGCTCGTCGACCGCT
>CAYFXF010000004.1:43166-49061 GCA_964347085.1 uncultured Gemmatimonadota bacterium
CGACAACGATCTGCCGCTGCCGGCTAACGCGCCGACGTTCGGGTTCGAGACGGCATGGGCCGAGTGGGTGCTCGTCGACCGCTATCGGGCCCTGGCCCAACATCTACGCGTGCACGAGCTGCTGAGCCAGTTGATCGGCGAGCTGCGGCTGCTGGAGAGCCTCAGGGAGGAAGGTCACGAAGGCATCGACCGAGCCCGCAACGTCGAGGAGCTCGTGGCGGCGGCCTCGGACTTCGAGCCCGAGAAGGCGCTTGAGGCGGAAGACCTCGAGGAGCTGGGCGAGCTCACACAGCTCGATCTCTTCCTGCAGAAGGTCGCCTTGGTCGCCGACGTGGACAACCTCGACGCGGAGGCGGACGCGGTTACGCTGATGACGTTGCACAACGCCAAAGGTCTCGAGTTCCAGGTGGTTGTGATCGCGGGTCTCGAGGAAGGCCTCCTCCCCCTCTCCCGCTCCTACGACAGCCTGGAGGAGCTGGAAGAGGAGCGGCGGCTCTTTTATGTCGGCATCACACGCGCCCAGGAGAAGGTCTACCTAACTCATGCGAAGACGCGCCGGCGCGCCGGCGACTGGCTGGTGTCGAGTCCGTCCTCGTTCCTGCGACCGCTGACAGACGAGCTGGTGGAGCGGTGCGAGACCGAGCGCTACGCCGAGCTGGTCGCGACGCGCCGTAGCGTGGCTCAGGCAGCGGGGCTCGTGGCTGGCTGGCGGTCGGAGCCCGGTGGCCTGGTCTACGATTACTCCGAGTCGCAAGAGCTGAAGGCTCTGCCCGAGCTCGTCGAGGGGACGCGGGTCCGTCATCCGCGCTTCGGCCCCGGCACGGTCGCGGAGCTTGATGGTCAGGGCTCCGACTTGAAAGCGGTCGTCGACTTCGAGAGCGTCGGCCGCAAGAAGGTCGTGGTCAGGTACGCGAACCTGGAGCTCGACTGAGGCAGCGGAAGGCGAAATCACCGGCTGTGTGAGGTGGGAAGTGACGATCGACCGATCGGAGCTGGAGAGAATCGCAGAGCTGGCGCGGCTCGAGCTGGAGCAGGAAGAGCTGGCACAGCTCACCCGTGATTGCCGCGCCATCCTCGACTACTTCGCGGCGATCCGTGATCTGGACGTGGCCGGGACCGAGCCCTGGGGGGCCCAGGAGGGGTCGGCAGCGCTGCGGGAAGATCGCGTGCACCACGACCCCCTGACGCGACCGCTGGACGGCATCGCGCCGGCCTGGCGCGACGGATACTTCACGCTGCCGCGCCTCCCAGCCATGGACGCCGAGCTCGCCGCCGAAGGCGACGAGTCCTGAGCGGCGCTCGATGGAGACGCACGGGCGGCGGACGATCGGCGAGCTCGCGGTCGAGCTAAGGTCGGGGCGGCTACGAGCGGCCGAGCTGCTCGCTGAGACGTTGGCGACGATCGATCGCGCCGAGTCGGTGGAGCCCTCGCTTAACGCTTTCCTGTCGCTGGGCGGCGCGGAGCTGGCGGAGGAGGCGGCGGCCATCGATCGCGCGCTCGAGCGGGGTGAGGAGCCGGGCCCGCTGGCCGGCATCCCGATCGCGATCAAGGACAACATCTGCGCCCGTACGCTCCCCACGACCTGCGGCTCGAGGATCCTGGAAGGCTTTGTCGCGCCGTACGAAGCGACCGCGGTGCGCCGCCTCCGCGGGGCCGGCGCGCTCATCCTCGGTAAGACGAACCTGGACGAGTTCTCCATGGGCTCGTCCACAGAGAACAGCGGATTTGGTCCGACCCGCAACCCGTGGGATCGCGAGCGCGTGCCCGGGGGGAGCTCCGGTGGCTCGGCGGTTGCCGTGGCCGCCGGTCTGGTGCCGGCCGCCCTGGGCTCGGACACGGGCGGTTCGATCCGCCAGCCGGCCTCGTTCTGCGGCGTGGTCGGGCTCAAGCCGAGCTACGGGCGAGTGAGCCGCTACGGGCTCGTCGCTTTCGCGTCGAGCCTGGATCAGATCGGCCCGCTCACCGCTTGCGTCGCCGACGCGGCGCTCGTCCTCACGGTGATCGCTGGTCGCGACGAGTTCGATGCCACCGCGGACCCGCGCCCGGCAGCGGACTACAGCGCCGCACTGGATGGCGGGCTGGAGACGCTGGTGGTCGGTGTTCCGAGCGAGTACTTCCGGGAAGGGCTCGATCCGCGAATCGCGTCGCTCTGCCGGCGTGCGGCGGACCGCTTGGCGGCGTTGGGCGCCGATGTGCGGGAGGTCACTCTTCCCCATACCGCCTATGCCATCCCGGCCTATTACCTGGTGGCCAACGCCGAGGCGTCGAGCAACCTCGCGCGCTACGACGGCGTGCGCTACGGGCACCGCGCGCCGGGCGCAAAGAGCACGGCGGCCGTCTACCGAGCGACACGAGGGCGCGGCTTCGGGCGCGAGGTGAAGCGGCGGATCATGTTGGGTACGTACGGGCTGTCCGCCGGTTACTACGACGCTTACTACGCTCAGGGGCAGCGGGTCCGGCGGCTGATCGCCCGGGACTTCGAGCGCCTGTTCGCCGACGGGGTCGATCTGGTCTTCACGCCCACCACCCCGTCGGTCGCCTTCCGGCTCGGCGAGCGGGTCGATGACCCGGTTCAGATGTACCTGTCGGACGTCTTCACCGTCACCGCCAACCTCGCGCGCCTCCCCGCGATCTCGCTCCCGGTGGGGCGGGTGGCCGGGTTGCCGGTCGGGGGTCAGTTGATCGGCCGCCAGTTCGACGAGTCGACCTTGCTGCGCGCCGCGCACACGCTCGAGCGCTCGCTCGCCGCGACTCCGCTGAGCGGTTGAGTCCGATGCCGAGCTCGGCGGCGACCCGGGAGTTCGAGGCCGTCATCGGCCTCGAGATACACGTCCAGCTGAAGACGCGCAGCAAGATGTTCTGCGGCTGTCGGGTCGCGTTTGGCGAGCCGCCCAACAGCCTGGTCTGCCCGGTCTGTCTGGGGCTCCCCGGCGCCTTGCCCGTCGCCAACCAGCAAGCCCTCGAGTTGGGGCTCCGGGCCGCACTCGCGCTCGGTTGCGAGATCCACGAACGCTCCTATTTCGCGCGTAAGAACTACTTCTACCCGGACATGCCCAAGGGGTATCAGATCAGCCAGTACGACCGGCCGTTGGCCACCGGTGGCAGCCTGCCGCTGCCGGAGGCCGAGGCGAGCGACGCGACGGCCCGGCTACGCGTGCGGCGACTTCATCTCGAGGAAGACTCCGGCAAATCTCTGCACGATCGGTATCCCGGTCGGACGGCGGTCGATCTGAATCGGGCCGGCGTGCCGCTGGCCGAGATCGTCACGGAGCCGGATTTTCGCTCAGCGGCTCAGGCGCGCGCGTTTCTCGGGCGTCTCAAGCAGACGCTCGAGTATCTGGGGGTCAGCGACTGCAACATGGAGGAGGGGAGTCTGCGCGTGGATGCGAACGTCTCCGTGCGGCCAGTAGGCAGCGCCGAACTGGCGACGAAGACCGAGCTCAAGAACATGAACTCGTTCAGCCAGCTGGAGAGGGCGCTAGACTACGAGGTAGACCGGCAGCTCACGGTTTTGGGGTCGGGCGGCACCGTCGAGCATCAGACGATGCTCTGGGACCCGGCACGTCGTGAAGCGCGTCCGATGCGTGGGAAGGAGGAGGTGCACGACTACCGCTACTTCCCGGAGCCCGATTTGCCGGCGCTGCTCGTGGCGCCGGCCACGACCCACCGAATCGCGGCAACGCTTCCAGAGCTTCCCTGGCAAAAGGAGCGCCGGCTGATGGAGGCGTACGGTCTGCCTCGCTACGACGCGGAGGTGCTGAGCGCCACGCGAGGTCGAGCCGATTACTTCGAGGCTGTGGCGAGTGGGCTGCCGGACTCGAAGCCGGCGGCGAACTGGGTGATGACCGAGATGCTCGCGCTTGCCAACGAACGCGGCGCAGCGGTGGAGGAGCTGGGTGTGGCGCCGGCACAGCTGTCAGCGCTGATCGCGCGGGTTCAGGAGGGGGCGCTGTCGCAGGCGCTGGGCAAGCAGGCGCTGCGCCGGCTGGCCGAGACGGGTCAGACGGTGGACGAGGTGATCGCGGAGCGCGATCTTCGTAAAGTCGATGACAGCGGCCAGTTGCGCCGTTGGATCGTTGAGACTCTGCGAGCCAACCCGGAAGAGGTCGTCCGCTATCGACGCGGGGAAGCCAAGCTGCTCGATTTCTTCATCGGACAGGTGATGCGGAAGTCGCAGGGCAAGGCCGATCCAGACGAAACCCGGCGCCTTTTGGTCGAGGAGCTGTCGGCGGGCCGCTAGCGCCCGAGCTTCGCCCGCTTCTTACGTGCGCGGAGGCCGCGCCGGCGCCTCGGGGCGATCAGTTTGGCCTTCAGATGCACGAGGTCGATCCACATCCCTTCCGCAGCCAGGCGTTGCTGCCACCAGCCCGGCAGGTCCTTCGGGAGCGGGAACCGCTCGTGCGCCATCCGCTGGATCTCCTCCTGCTTCTGCGTCTTACGGACGCCGAGCTGGCGGTTCAGCATCTTGGCTTCGCTCAACGCCCGGTCGCCGGTGGGGTCGAGGAAGGCCGCGATCGAGTCCTTTCGGTTGATCAGGTAATCAGCGGAGAAGTCGAACGTGCAGCGCAGCCAATTGCCGACCTGCCGGTCGTTCACATCCCAGCGTGAGTAATCGAGCACGCGATCGAACATCGCCTGCCAGGTGTCGTGGTCGGCCAGGCGGATGATCCCGCGGAAGAGGCGCCGGTTCGTCTGGAAGCTGAACACGGTTCGGTCCAGAACGCGATCCAGGAGCTCGTCGTTGTGGCTGTGATCGAACTCCGAGATGAGACGGCGGGCCGCGCGCAGGTAGGCCTGGCCGAGATGGACGTCCATCCGGTGTTCCCAGTACGAATGGCCGATCGCCTGGGTGTTAGCGGAGGTCACGAGTCGGCGCGGTAGGAAGTAGTTGTGCGCGATGGTGTCGCCGGCGAGGTGAGTCAGGTAGCCGAGGGCGCAGGCGCGCGTTGCATTGGAATCGGCGGCGCGATACAGCTCTTCCCCGACATGCCAGTGGTGGCAGTTGCGGCCGACGGGCGCGTACTTCTTGGCAAATGTGATGTCGGCCGCGATGCACCCGTAGAGAAAATCGTAGGGGTGATGCCTGAGGATCCGCGCGATCGCCGCCGGCAGCAAGCTGAGTGCCGCGAGAAGCTCGGTGCCCACCAGGATGTGCATGCCCGGCCCCCAGGCCCAGGCCGGCTCGGGCACGAGCAGGATGAGCAGCGCGGCTAAGCTCAGGATCTCAGTCCAGCGCATGCAGGCTCGTTAGCGGCGCAGCTTCTTGTACTCCCGGCGCACCGACTTGCGGAGTTGGCCAAGCTGCTGGCTCGCCATGTCGCTGAACTCTTCGCGCGCCGCCTCGAGGCTTGCGGCCATCTCCTCGCGGAAATCGCTCGCGACATCGCGGCTGGCGCGGCGCATATCGTCGAGAGCGGCGCCGCCTGCCTCTCGCAGCTGGCGGTAGCGTCTGGCGATACCGGTCGTGAGGCGGTGCCGTCGCTTCTCCGGGATCCAGGTCGCCGCCAGGCCGGCGCCGACGAGGCCGCCGATGGCGAAGGCGAGGAAGAGGTAAGCGGGGATGCGGCGCGTGAGGTCATCGGCCTGGGCCAGCGATTTCTGCTCTCCGTCCATGCTCCCGTCAATCCTTCTGCTTTGGTACCTCGGATTTCGCGACCGCGTTCCGTGGACGCCTGAGCACCTTCGCGCCGGTGCGGATGCCGCGGATCGCCGAGGTCGCCGTGATGACCGTGTCCTCGACCTCGCCCTGGACCACATCGATCAACGCGCCCAGCTCCTGCACTCGATCCTCCGCCGCCTCGATCGCCGCCTCCAGTCGGTCGTTCGCCACTGAGATCGTCTCACCGGCACGGTCGACCTCCTTGCGCACCGACATGACGATGAACTTCAGATTC